>NZ_JBXWZQ010000012.1:0-26241 GCF_059432795.1 Nitrococcus sp.
CCATAACAAGACGCCAAACCTCAAAGGGCGTGAACTGACATCGGCCCCGAAGTGTTGAATAAAGCCAACGAGACCTACCCACGGACAGCGCGCTGTCGTTCTCGACACCTCGGTACAGATGCTCGACCCGGCCGCGCTTTTCCGTATCCAGGAACATGCCATTTTCCTGCCAATAGCCGTGCTGCGGGCCCTCGATGCCGCCCAGAAGGGGGTCTCGGAGGAAGCACGCAACGTGCGACAAGCGAGCCGCTTCCTGGACGAGTTGCTGGCACAGGCCAAGCCTGGCGCGATCGAATCCGGGCTGGACCTGTCCAAGACGCGTTTGCATAGCACGCCCGGCGGCCGACTGTATTTTCTCCGCCCGGGTGGATCGTCCTCACCCCGCGGCGTGGATGACATCCTCGCCGCGGCACGCCAGCTCCAGGAGCAGCACACCGATGTCAAGGTGACGCTGGTATCGAAGGATATCAATCTGCGCATTCAAGCGATGGTGCTCGGACTCAATGCCGAGGATTATCATAGCGACCAGGTGCTCGACGACGTCGATCTGCTCTACACCGGAGCCTTGCTCCTCGAAGCGGACCGGATCGTCGCTCACCACGACGGGAAGTTGGAGTTCCGCATCGAGACGGACGAATGCCACCCGAACCTTTGCGTGAGCACCGAGGGGGGGCAGTTCGAAGGTCTCGTGCGCGAAATTTACGAACGCCGCGCCCTCGCCGCCCCGGTGACGGACTACCGGGCGCAGGGCGAGACGGTGTGGGGCGTGCATGCTCGCAATCCGGAGCAGAACTTCGCGCTCAATCTCCTGCTCGATGCGGACGTGGATTTCGTCAGCCTGCTCGGTCCCGCCGGCACGGGTAAGACACTGCTCGCATTGGCCGCAGGCCTCGCTCAAACGCTGGAGATGCGTCGTTATCGTGAGATCGTCATGACACGGGCCACCGTCCCAATCGGTGAGGACATCGGCTTTCTGCCGGGCACCGAAGAAGAGAAGATGACGCCGTGGATGGGCGCGTTGATGGATAATCTGGAAGTGCTGGGACAACCCGAGGACGGCTCTCGTTGGGGTCAGGCCGCAACCCAGGACGTGCTGCAGAGCCGGATCAAGATTCGCTCGCTCAATTTCATGCGCGGTCGAACCTTTCTCAATCGATACATCATCGTGGACGAGGCGCAGAACCTGACCGCAAAACAGTTGAAAACGCTTATCACCCGCGCGGGCCCCGGCACCAAGATCGTCTGCCTCGGCAACGTGGCGCAGATCGATACGCCCTACCTCACGGCAACCACCTCCGGACTGACGTACGTCGTCGATCGTTTCCGGCGCTGGCCGCACGGCGCTCACCTGACGCTGCAGCGCGGCGAACGCTCCCGCCTGGCCGACTTTGCTGACGAGGCGCTGTAACTTGGCCATGCCTGGGCCGAAGGCATCCTAGGCTCGAGCTTGCTTATCGGCTTGCTCCTCGCGTTCCCCGTTGTTGTCCTCGTCCGGCGCGTCCGCGAACCGCGGCCAGGCCAGAATGACGGCACGTATGAGCGTGGCCAACGGTATGGCGAAGAACACGCCCCAAAACCCCCAAATGCCGCCAAAGACCAGGATGGCAATGATGATCGCCACGGGGTGGAGTTTGACGATCTCCGAGAACAGCAGCGGAACCAGCACATTGCCATCGAGCGCCTGGATGATGCCGTAGGCGACCAGCACCCATACGAATTCCGAGCTCGGACCGAATTGGAAGTAGCCGATCACTGCGATCGGCAGCGTCACCACCGCGGCGCCCACGTAAGGAATGATCACCGACAGGCCCGTGACCACGGCGAGCAGCGCGGCGAATTGCAGCTCGAGGAAGACAAACGTCGCGTAGGTCACCACGCCGACGATGACGATCTCCAGTATTTTGCCGCGCACGTAGTTGCCGATTTGAGCATCCACATCGCACCAGATCGTGGCAATCAAACGCCGATGTTCCGGCAGAAAACGGCTGAGCCAGGCCTGGATCTGTTTTTTGTCCATGAGGAAGAAAAACACCATGAAGGGCACCAGCACCACATAGATCGCGCCCATGAACAGCATCACTACGGACTGCACCGAGACTGAGGCTAATATGCGGCGGGCGAGCTGCAGGGATTCATTGCGCAACTCTTCCATGATCGTCTTGACCTGATCGGCGGAGAAGAATTGGGGATATTTCTCCGGGAGACGCAGGAGGGCCAGTTGGCCACGATCGAGTATATCCGGCAGATTGTCCACCAACTGAGCGAACTGCCGGGTAATGAGCGGAATCAGAGCGAAGAACACCAGCACCACGACAGCAATGAAGAACAAGAACACCAGTACCACGCCGATGCGCCGGGGAACCCGATAGTGCTCCAGAGACTGCACCAGATCCTCGAGCAGGTAGGCGAGCACCAGGCTGGCAATCACCGGTGCTAGCATATCCCCCATGAACAGGATGATGCCGAATACACCGAGCAGCACCAGCGCTAATGCGACCACCTGGGGATCATTGAGATAACGCTCGAACCAGCTACGGATGGAGTCCATTCGCCGATGCTCGCTCTTGGCCGGGACGCCGTGATTACGCCGATGGCGGATGATGTGTGGATAACTCGATCGTGCTCTTTTGCAGACAGTATCCGCCCGGCTCTGCCCTTGCACAAATCGCATCGCAGATAGCGGTCAGCGACCGCCCGCTGAAGCGGCTCTGACGGATTGTGATCAATGACGCTCCCTGGCAAACGGCGCTTCGTCGACTGCCACCGCGTCTCGCGCGGGCGCGATTGCACAACAGAGCTGTAAACCGCCACTATAGCGATGAGTGCCCAAGGGGCTGATGATGACTGCGCCCATGGCGCGATGAGAGTCCCATGTGCATCTCATGAATCGAGCCACCACCGAGAAGACTTTGAAACGTCTCGCACCATCTTTGCTTCTCTGTGTTTGCCTAAGCGCGCACGCGGGTCTGGACCTATCGCTACCGGATATTGGCGATCCGGCAAGCCAAGTGATGACGCCGACCGAGGAGCAGAAGATCGGTCAGCAAATGATGGATGAGGTTCGCCGACAACTCCCGCTCGGCAAGGACCCCGAGATCAACGCCTATATCCAGGACCTGGGTTCGCGGCTCGCCTCCCACAGCGATGCCCCCGATTATAGCTATCACTTCTTTGTCGTGGATAGCCCGCAGATAAACGCCTTCGCCATGCCCGGCGGCTATATCGGCGTCAATACCGGGCTCATCGAAGCGACCCAGAGCGAGAGCGAGCTGGGCGCGGTGCTGGCGCACGAAATCGCCCACGTCACCCAGCGGCACCTGGCCCGGCGGTTGCTGCGTGACCGAGGCAGCGGCTGGCGCACGGCCGCGCTCATACTGGCCGGAATTCTCGTTGGCACCCAGGATCCGCAGGCTGGAAGTGCCGCCACCATGTCAGCCATGGCCGGCATGATACAACAGCAGCTTGCCTACTCCCGTGCCAACGAAAGCGAGGCGGACCGTGTCGGCATGCACATCTTGCACAAATCCCGTCTCAAGCCGCAGGGAATGCCTCGATTCTTCGGCCGCTTGCTGCAAGCGACCCGCTATCTTGACGAACCGCCCGTCTTCCTCAGCAGTCACCCCCTGACCGAGCAGCGCATTGCGGACGCTCAGGCGCGCAGCCGTCAGCTGACTGGCGGCAAGCGCTTCGAAAGCGTGGAGTACGAGCTCATGCGGGCACGCCTGAAGGTGCTCAACGCTCGAGTTCCCGCGGATGCCGTAAACGCGTACCAGGCCCAGCTCGAGCGCAGCAGTAGCAAACCCTGGGCCGCGCGCTATGGCCTGGCGCTCGCGCTGCAACGTGCCGGCGACCACGCCCGTGCGCGCACGATTCTCCGGGACCTGATTCGAACCCATGGCGAATACGCGCCGTACTTCGTAGGCCTCGCCGAAGCGAACCGCGGCGCCGAACAACCCGACGAGGCGCTGGAGGCGTTGCGCGAGGGATTGGCTTTATTCCCCGGCGACTACGCCTTGCAAATTCTCTACGTCGAGACCCTGCTCGACAAAGGCAACGCGCAAGAGGCCCAGCGCATTGCCTCGGCCGTGGTCGCAGATCATCCCGAGGACGCCGATCTTTGGCAGCTTGCCGCCCGCGCGGCAAACAGCGCCGGCCAACGCGTGCAGGCTCAACTGGCCATTGGCCACTACTATTATCTGCGGGGCGACATCCCCAGCG
This sequence comes from Nitrococcus sp., assembly GCF_059432795.1. NCBI lineage: Bacteria > Pseudomonadati > Pseudomonadota > Gammaproteobacteria > Chromatiales > Ectothiorhodospiraceae > Nitrococcus > Nitrococcus sp. The sequence goes on from NZ_JBXWZQ010000012.1 coordinate 4,219, forward strand.
CCTTGGACCAGATCAAGCACGTCATCGAAAACAACCAGGCCGATGAATATGAAAAGGCCCGCGCGACGGCCTTGCAAAAACAGTGGCAAAGCGTGCTGAAACGGCGCTCGGAGGAGCGTTGAGTAGCTCATCACACGTGCCCGGCCCAGGATGTTAGGCTATTGACCGGCCGGAACAATCCGCCTAGCAGGCACAGCGAGTTGTGATGCAGCAGGACAACGCGGACCATTCCGAAACGCTGTGGCCGCACGGGTCGCCTTACGGGCTCATCGGCGATGAGGGGCAACGGGCGGTTGCGACCCTTCTGGCCGCGGGCTGGTCCGTGCTTGCAAGCTTCGCCGCGGACACCGAAGGAGCCGCCGGGTTGCGTCAGCATTTAAACCAGGCGCTGGAGCGGCTTCGCGAAGAAATCGCCCGCGCCCCCGCAGTCATCGACTCACTGCTAGGCTTGGCCAGCCAGCTGCTCTCGGCAGACCGCCTATTGCCGCCATTGCCGCCGGGCTTCATGCAATCCCCCGGCGCGCTGTATCCCAGACTCGGCCCCCTGCAAAAAGAACAAGCCCGCTGGGAATCGCTGCGAGAGGCACTCGACGATTACCGCACCGCCGTTGTGCGCTATACGCAAAGGCTGAGCGAGCTGTTCGAGGCAGCTCTAGGCGAATACCAACAAGAGCTCGCGGTCGGCACGCCGGATCGATCAGCCGCTTTGGGCGCGCGCGAGTTGCATGATCGCTGGATTCAGGTAGCCGAGCGGACCTACGAACGATTCCTGCACTCTGAGGAGTACACTCAGGCGATCGCTGGCTTGATGAATGCCTGGGCCGAGCTCCGACTGGCCCTGCAACCGGTGCTGGATGAGCTACTGCAGCATTTGGGATTGCCGAGCCGGCACGATGTGGAAGATACCCAGTTGCATCTCGATCAGCTGCGGCGCGAGCAGCGTGCGGATTCCAAACGACTGCAACGCGAAGTGCGGGCGCTTCGCCATGAGCTCGCCGAGTTGCGCGGCCAGACTCCCCCTACCCCGCGCTCCGATGCCCAGCGGGACCAGCGCTCGTGAGCGAGGAGGCGCCCTCCCCGCACGATCCGCTGCAGCTTCCGGACAAGCTTGCCAGGGCACTGCGTCGGGCGCGAGCGCTGCAGCCGGTAGCCATCGGCAGCATGCGCGCGCATTCGCTACCGCACCCAGGCAAGGCGAGGCTCTATCGCTATGGCGACGCCGACGGCTTGCCACTGCTCATTATCTATTCCCTGGTGAATCGGCCGTACATCCTCGATTTGAGTCGCGAACGCTCGGTCATTGGGGCGCTCGTGCAGGGCGGCATCAGCGTTTATCTACTCGACTGGGGATATCCCGGACCAATGGATCGTTTTCAGCGCCTCGACGATTACCTCGAAAACGAAATCGATCCTGCGGTGGACAGCATCGCCGCGCACCATGCCACCGATCGGGTCTGCATGCTCGGCGTCTGCCAGGGGGGCACGTTGGCCGTGTGCTATGCCGCGCTATGCCCCGAGCGCGTCCGCAAACTGATCACCCTGGCCACGCCGGTGGATTTCCAGACACCAAAAGACACCCTTTATCGAATCGTCCGCCACGTGGACACGGAGCGGATGGTGAAGGCGCTCGGCAACGTGCCTGCCATAGGACTCAACACGGTATTCACTGCCCTGAAACCCTTCCAACTCCTTTACCGGCGATATTCGACGCTGGCCGAATTGGATGGTGATGATGAGGCACTGCAAGCATTCCTGCGCCTCGAGCAATGGATGTACGACAGCCCCGACCAGGCAGGCATTGCCTTCGCTCAGTTCGCGCGGGAATTCTACCAGGCCAACGGCTTGGTCTCCGGCACCGTTAGGCTATGTGGCGAGACCGTCGATCCGAGCCGCTTCACCGGACCGGTGTTCAATGCCTATGCAAACGCCGATCACTTGGTGCCGCCCGCCGCGGCACAGGCGTTGGCGAAGCTGATCGGATCGGGAGATTACCGCCAAACCGCACTGCCCGGCGGCCATCTGAGCCTGTTCATCAGTCGGCGCGCCCACCGTTACCTCTACCCTCAACTCGTGGAGTGGCTGCATCGACCGGCCTGATCGAGGACCTTGCAGGCGATGGCGCGTGCTGCATTGCAGCATCGAAAGTGCTTGCCAAGCGATCGCGGCCAACTACAATGCCGAAGGAGCTGTACACGCGCGGCTCTGCGCCTTGCGGGGGCAAAAAAAAGCCCTCTCTGGCGAGAGGGCGCAACGAGGAGGAGGCAGTGGGTCACACGGTATTTCGGGACCTACTTACGAGTGAATACGGTTTCGGCGGGTCTTCATGCAAAAGCGCTCCAACTCGTTAGAGTTACAATGACACAACAAAATCGAATAAGAAGAGCGCTTTATAAACTGGAGGGGGGCTAAGCAGGCCTCCCTATTTTTTCCCCAGAAATGCTGCTATGCAACATAGTATGCGCACCCTCTTCCCCCGTGTCAACCTATAACTTTCAATAAGTTATATTATCCAAAGGGCGTCTCGCCAGCGCTGCACGCCGCTCAGCGAGCGGCTGAGCCCGCGTAAGGCGGGCGCACCCTGCAGCGAATGAAAGGCCCGGTCTTCGCAAAACATGATTATTGGCACCACGAGCACACGCTAAGTTCCCTCCCACCGAGAAATGACCCATTCTTTTGTACCAACCCGTCTTTCCCGCGTGCCTAGCGCGCCTGTCGGACTCGAAGCGTAAGCGCACATCATCGCAAAGCACCAAATCGCCGCGGCGATCCTGAGCCGGGAGCCCCGTGCGGCCTTACCTTCCAGGGCCGGTAAACGGTGGGCACGCTTGACGGTTTGCGAGCAAGGCCCAATTATCTTCAATAAGAAAATGCAGCCATTGGGCTGAGGAGATCAAATGAGCGGGGATTCCATCGAGAGCCGTATCCGGGCGGCCTTGGAGCACGACCCGGCCATCAATCTGCATCATTATCCCATTGCGGTGCATCAAAGCGATGCCGTTCGCCTGGAGGGCACAGTGGCGAACATCGAGGCCAAACGCCGTGCCATTCAGATCGCGCACCGATTGGCCGGCAACGCCGGAATAGACGATCGGCTGCGCCTGGAGGTCGCGCGCGCGCGGCCGGATGATGAGCTACGCCAAGCGGTGGCGAGCGCGCTGATGCAGGAACCGGGATTTCTCGAGCTGCAAATATTGGAGGCGCCCGCGCAACCGCAGGTAGCCGAGAATTGGATTCGCGTGGCCGCCCATGACGGCATCGTCATGCTCGAGGGCGTTATCGACAGCCTGTCTCATCGGCGCTTGGCCGAAGTGCTGAGTTGGTGGACCCCCGGAACGGCCGACGTGGACAACCGCCTCCATGTGCAGCCGCCGGAACTCGACAGCGACGAGGAAATCGCCGACGTGATCCGCATTGTGCTGGAAAAGGAACCGGCCATCGATGTGCTCCAACTGCAAATCAGCGTGCGCGATCGCGTGGTATCCTTGCGTGGCTCGGTGCAAAGCGAGGAGAACCGGCGCGTAGCCGCCTGGGACTGTTGGTATATCGCTGGCGTGCATGATGTGGAGAATCGAATCGACGTTACCGGCTGAACGCCAAGCTGACCCGCCTCTCGCCGGCCTTTCGCCCAAGACCGCCACGCGGGTAGGGCGTGGCTGCAACGAGTTGCGGCACTAACGGGTGGGCCGCACACGCCCGCCTCGCCCCGGCTTACGGCGAAAGCCGCCACTTCGTGTGAGTAAAACAACAGCAACCCCGCCGAGCCCTCGCTCGATCCTGTAAGTTTTCGAACGCAAGACGTTGCAGCGTCAGTCTTTGCTGGCCGCAGTGCCGTTGCAACACAGAGCAAAGCCTTTACCAGGTGTGTGCCTAAGCGATAAAGTAATCCGTCGTTTGCCCGGTTTCAGGTGGGCTTGCGCTCCCCATAGGCGCGCGTCAAGATGTTGCGGAGTCAACAGTGCCCCGAAGTCGCCTGCGAATGGGCCGCCCCTGCCGTCAAAAGCCCGCCGCGGGAGCGTCCTGCGTGAAATTCGACCAGCGGCGGAAAAGGTTCGGCAAGCGCCGGAGACGAGCAACTGCCAGCCGCGATGGCTCGTGCACTGCATATAGCCCGGACCTTACAACGCAAGGCCGCGCAGACGGCCCGTCCTATTGGGGGTGCTTTACTCAAACGCCCTTCCCTCGTCCAGAAGTTAGGTACGCAGAGGCAAATCTCCCGTGAGTGTCCACAGCCGCCCCACGCCAAACCTATGTCCAAAAATCGAAAAGGATAATTGCGGGTTCGGCTTGATCGCCCACATGGACGGCGAGGCCAGCCATTGGCTGGTCGAGACCGCTGTGCGCGCGCTGACCCGGCTGACCCACCGCGGCGCGGTGGCCGCTGATGGCAAGAGCGGCGACGGCTGCGGGCTACTCATGAAACACCCGAGCGCTTTTCTGCGCACGATTGCCCAGGAGATCGGGCTCTCGGTGGCGGAGCGTTTCGCCGTCGGCTGCGTCTTTCTCTCGCGTGTCCCCGCGAAAGCGAAACAGGGCCGGGCAATCCTCGAGCACACTCTGACGGCGCAGGGCCTGCAGGTCGCCGGCTGGCGCACCGTGCCGATCGATCCCGAAGCCTGCGGCGAACAGGCGTTGGCGAGTCTGCCGACAATCGAGCAGGTGTTCGTCAATGCGCCCGCCGGGACCGATGAGCCGCTATTCGAGCGACACTTGTTCACGGCCCGGCGTCAGGCCGAGAAGCAACTCGAATCAGCGGATGAAGACTTCTACATCCCCAGTCTCTCCAGTCGCGTGCTCTCCTACAAAGGGCTGGTGCTGCCCGCCAACCTGAGGCGCTTCTATCGGGACCTCGCAGACGAGCGCCTGGAGAGCTCGCTGTGCGTCTTTCATCAGCGGTTCTCCACCAATACCCTGCCCCGCTGGCCGCTTGCCCAGCCCTTTCGCTATCTGGCGCACAACGGCGAAATCAATACCATCCAAGGCAATCGCAACTGGGCGATCGCGCGTGCCAGCCGGTTTCAGACGCCGCTACTGCCGGATCTCGGCGAGATTCTGCCCTTGGTAAGCCCCACCGGGTCGGACTCCTGCAGCCTCGACAATATGGTGGATGTGCTGATCACCGGCGGCATGGATCTCTTCCGCGCCGTGCGGCTGCTGCTGCCGCCCGCCTGGCAGAACGTGTACACCATGGATGCCGACCTGCGGGCCTTCTACGAGTATCATTCCCAGCACATCGAACCCTGGGACGGCCCGGCTGGCATCGTCTTGACCGACGGCCGCCATGCGGCTTGTGCGCTGGACCGCAACGGCTTGCGTCCGGCGCGGTGGGTGATTACGCGCGACCGTCATATCACGCTCGCCTCCGAGATCGGCGTTTACGATTATCGCCCCGATGAGGTGGTGCGCAAGGGACGCCTGAAGCCCGGAGAAATGCTCGCGGCCGATACCGAGTCGGGCGAGTTGCTGCTGCCGGAGGATATCGACAACCGCCTCAAGAGCCGCAAGCCCTACAAGCACTGGCTGGCGCGTTATGCGCAGACCCTGGACGCGCCTGCCCAAGAGCCCGAGGCGGACAAGCGCGAGGGGCTGGATCCCGAGCGTTTGGCCACCTACCAAAAGCAGTTCAATGTGAGCTTCGAGGAGCGGGACATCGTCTTGCGCACCCTGGCGCAAAGCGGCCAGGAGGCCGTCGGCTCGATGGGCGACGATGTGCCCATCGCCGTGCTCTCCCGACAGACCCGACCTCTTTTCGACTACTTCCGCCAACAGTTCGCGCAGGTCACCAACCCGCCCATCGACCCCTTGCGCGAGCAAATAGTCATGTCGCTGGAAACCTGCTTCGGCCGGGAGAAAAACCTCTTCGAGGAAACCGAAGCTCACGCCAAGCGTCTGGTGGTGGACTCGCCGGTGCTCTGCGACGTCAAATTCCAGGCCCTGCTGACGCACAGCGACCCGGACTACGCGCATGCGCTGATCCCGCTGAATACGCCGCTCGACAGCGATCTGCGTACCGCCTTGGCGGATCTGTGCGAGCAAGCCGAAAGGGCGGTGCGCGCGGGCAAGACGGTCCTGGTGCTCTCCGACCGGGGGCTCGCCCGCGAGAGCATGCCCGTTCACGCTCTGCTCGCCACTGGCGCCGTGCATCATCATCTGGTGGAGAAGGAATTGCGCTGCGACGCCAACCTGGTCGTCGCAACCGGCACGGCGCGAAATCCTCACGAGTGTGCCGTATTGATAGGCTACGGAGCGACGGCCGTGTACCCATACCTGGCTTACGACGTGATCCAGGACATGGTTCGCACGGGCCAGATCAAGGGCGTTGCGCTGCCGGAACTTCTGGAGTCTTACCGCAAAGGCATCAACAAAGGCCTATATAAAATCCTCTCCAAAATGGGGATCTCCACCATTACCAGTTACCGCGGCGCGCAGCTCTTCGAGATCGTCGGCCTCCACGACGAGGTGGTGGAACGGTGTTTCCCCGGCACCCTCAGCCGCATACAGGGCGCCAATCTCGAGGATCTCGAGGAGGACCGCCGCGAACTGCATCGGCGCGCCTGGCGCGTCAGCGAGCCGGTTAGCCAGGGCGGATTACTGAAATACGTCCACGCCGGTGAGTATCACGCCTTCAATCCCGAGGTCGTGCGCGCGCTGCAGGAAGCGGCTTATACCGGCGATTATCAGCGCTATCAAGCCTTCGCCCGGACCGTCAATGAGCGCCCGGTGGCGACCCTGCGTGATCTCTTGCGGCTCAAGCTGGCAGCGAAGCCCCTGTCGCTGGACAAGGTCGAACCGCTGACGGCGATTCTCAAGCGTTTCGACAGCGCCGGGATGTCCCTGGGGGCGCTCTCGCCGGAAGCCCATGAGGCGCTCGCCATCGCCATGAACCGCTTGGGGGGACGCTCCAACTCCGGTGAAGGCGGCGAGGATGCGGCCCGTTACGGCACCGAGCGCATGTCCAAGATCAAGCAGGTTGCCTCCGGACGTTTCGGTGTGACGCCGCACTACCTCGTCAACGCCGAGGTCCTGCAGATCAAGATCGCCCAAGGCGCAAAACCCGGGGAAGGCGGGCAGCTGCCGGGTCACAAAGTCAACGAGCTCATCGGCAAGTTGCGCTTTTCCAAGCCGGGCGTCGCCCTGATTTCGCCGCCGCCGCATCATGACATTTATTCCATCGAGGATCTGGCGCAGCTCATTTACGATCTCAAGCAGGTCAACCCGCGTGCGCTGGTATCGGTGAAGCTGGTGGCCGGCCCTGGCATCGGCACCATCGCCGCCGGCGTGGCGAAGGCGTATGCGGACCTGATCACGATCGCCGGCCATGACGGTGGCACCGGCGCGAGCCCGCTCACCTCGGTGAAGTATGCCGGCACTCCGTGGGAGCTCGGCCTGGCGGAAACTCAGCAAACACTGCGCGCCAACAACCTGCGCGACAGAGTGCGCCTGCAGGCCGACGGCGGGATGAAGACCGGCCTCGACGTGGTCAAGGCCGCCATCCTCGGTGCCGAGAGCTTCGGCTTCGGCACGGCACCGATGGTGGCGATGGGCTGCAAGTACCTGCGCATATGCCATCTCAACAATTGCCCGACCGGAGTGGCGACGCAACAGAAGGTTCTGCGACTGCAGCATTTCATCGGTACACCGGAGCGCATCGCGAATTATTTCACCTTCGTCGCAACCGAGGTCCGCGAATGGCTCGCGAAGCTCGGCGTGCGCTCGCTCGAAGAGCTCATCGGGCGATTGGATCTGCTCGAAACCCTGCCGGGCGAGACCACCCGCCAACGTCGATTGGATTTGGCCGCGCTGGTCTCAGACGGCGGCGTGGCGTCAGACCAACCAACCTATTGCACCGTCCCCAGGAACGTGCCTTTCGACCGGGGTGAGCTCGCCGAGCGCATGGTGGCCAATGCGCTGCCGGCAATCGAAGGCAAGACCGGCGGCGAGTTCCACTACACCGTGCGCAACAACAATCGCTCCATCGGCGCTCGGCTCTCCGGCGAGATCGCCCTGCGCCATGGCACTCTCGGAATGGCGCAGACGCCCGTTATCCTGAAGCTTACGGGCACTGCCGGGCAAAGCTTCGGCGTGTGGAACGCCGGTGGCCTGCACATGTATCTCGAGGGTGACGCCAACGACTACGTGGGTAAGGGCATGGCCGGCGGCAAGCTGGTCATTCATCCACCCGCGGGCAGCGCCTTTGAGGGTCGGGAGACACCCATCATCGGCAACACCTGCCTGTACGGAGCCACCGGCGGCACGCTGTATGCCGCCGGGCTTGCAGGAGAGCGGTTTGCGGTGCGCAATTCGGGCGCCTACGCGGTCGTCGAGGGTGTCGGCGATCACGGCTGCGAGTACATGACCGGCGGTATCGTCTGCGTGCTCGGCGCGACCGGTTTGAATTTCGGCGCAGGCATGACCGGCGGATCGGCCTTCGTGCTCGATCTCGATAACCGCTTCGTGGATCGCTACAACCACGAGCTCATCGACATCCACCGCATTCAGCAAGAACGCATGGAGGCTCATCGCCATTACCTGCGCAGCCTGATCGAGCAATTCACCGCGGAGACGGGCAGCCCTTGGGGCCGGGAGATCCTGGAAAACTTTCGTGATTACGTAGGTAAGTTCTGGCTGGTAAAGCCAAAGGCAGCAGATCTTCAGGAAGTGCTGGACACGCTACGACGGGCTGCCTGAGCCACCCCCGGCACCGAACAATGGAAATCCATGGGTAACAAGTTTCAGTTCATCGAGGTTCCGCGCCAGGATCCGCCGAAAGAGGCGGCATCCGCGCGGGTCCGGAAGTTCGCCGAAATCTACGATGCCTTCAGCCCCGAGGTCGCGGCGGCTCAGGCCGACCGTTGCGTGGAGTGCGGCAATCCGTACTGCGAATGGAAATGTCCGGTCCATAACTACATCCCGAACTGGTTGAAACTCATCGCCGAGGGCAATTTGTTCGAGGCCGCCGAGCTCGCCCACAAGACCAATTCCCTGCCCGAGGTATGCGGTCGCGTCTGCCCGCAGGATCGGCTGTGCGAAGGCGCGTGCACGCTGAACGACGGTTTCGGCGCCGTGACCATCGGCTCCGTGGAGAAATACATCACCGATGAGGCCTTCAAACGCGGTTGGCGGCCCGATTTGTCGGGAGTGGTCAAAACGGGCAAACGGGTGGCCGTCGTAGGCGCCGGCCCGGCGGGCCTGGGCTGTGCGGACATCCTGGCGCGCAATGGCGTCGAAGCGGTGATTTTTGATCGCTACCCTGAGATCGGTGGGCTGCTCACCTTCGGCATTCCGCCCTTCAAGCTGGAGAAAAGCGTGATCCGTACCCGCCGGAACATCATGGAGGGTATGGGCGTTGATTTTCAGCTCGGCATCGAGGTCGGGCGCGACATCGCTTTCGAGGATTTGCTGAACGACTTCGACGCCGTCTTTCTCGGCATGGGGACCTACACCGCGATGCGCGGCGGCTTTCCCGGCGAGGACAAGCGCGGGGTCTACGAGGCCCTGCCTTATCTGGTCACCAACATCAACCGCCTCATGGGTTGGGAGCGCAACAGCTCAAAACCCATCGACATGCGTGGCAAACACGTGGTGGTGTTGGGTGGCGGGGACACCGCCATGGACTGTAACCGCACGGCGCTTCGCCAGGGAGCACGCAGCGTGACCTGCGCCTACCGCCGCGACGAGGTCAACATGCCGGGGTCGCGGCGCGAAGTTTTCAACGCCAAGGAAGAGGGAGTCAACTTCCTCTGGAATCGACAGCCCGTGGAAATCGTGGGTGATGGCCGAGTCGAGGGCGTCAAGGTGATTCAAACCCAGCTCGGTGCGCGGGATGAGCGCGGCCGCCGCCGCCCCGAGCCGGTGCCGGGCTCGGAAGAGGTCATTGCCGCCGATCGTGTCCTAATCGCCTTCGGCTTCCGGCCGAGCCCGGCGGAGTGGTTTGCCACGCATCAGATAAGCGTCGATGACCGCGACCGTGTCGTCGTGGCCAAAAACGGCGCGCTTCGTTTTCAGACCAGCAATCCGAAGGTTTTTGCCGGAGGGGACATGGTGCGCGGCTCGGACCTGGTGGTCACGGCGGTCTGGGAAGGCCGCGAGGCGGCCAAGGGGATTCTGGCCTACCTCGACATCTGAGCCGGCGTCTTCACCCAGCGCATGCCGGTTGCCGGCGAACGGCGGCGGGCGTGCCACCCACCCCGCGGCAGCGCAGATGATACACTGTGGGCTATTCGTGTTGGCAAGGCCGCAAAATCATCGTGACCGATCTGCATAATGACCGTCTGTTACGGGCACTGCGCCGCGAGCCGGTGGACCGGACCCCCGTTTGGATCATGCGCCAGGCCGGGCGTTATCTGCCCGAATACCGTCGGGTCCGGGCCGAAGCCGGGAGTTTCATGGGGCTGTGCCGCAACCCGGAGCTTGCCTGCAAGGTGACGCTGCAACCGCTGGAGCGTTTCCCGTTGGATGCCGCCATCCTATTCTCGGACATCCTCACGGTACCCGACGCCATGGGGCTTGGCCTGTATTTCGCGGAAGGGGAAGGCCCGCGATTTGAACATTCGGTTCGCCATTTGCGGGACATCGCCAATCTGCCCCACCCCGATGTCGCCGACGAGTTGCGCTACGTCACCGACGCCGTTGGGCTCATCCGCCGCGAGCTGGCGGGTCGTGTCCCGCTGATCGGCTTCGCCGGCAGCCCCTGGACCCTTGCGACCTATATGGTCGAAGGTGGAAGCAGCCGCGAGTTCCGACGCATCAAGACGCTGCTCTACGAGCACCCGCAGGCCTTGCACCAGCTGCTCGAAAAGGTCGCGTTGGCCGTCGCCGACTACCTGAATGCCCAGATCGAAGCCGGCGCCCAGGCGCTGATGATATTCGATACCTGGGGCGGCGCGCTGGCGCACGAGGCCTATCTCGAGTTCTCCCTCGAGCCGGTGCGGCGCATCATCGAGCAGTTGCGTCTGGACACCGCGGGAGGTCGAGTACCGCTCATCCTTTTCACCAAGGGCGGTGCGCCCTGGCTGGAGGCGATGGCCGAGGTGGGGGCCGATGCGCTCGGCCTGGACTGGACGACGGATATCGCCAAGGCACGGGAGTCCGTAGGCGAGCGCATCGCGCTGCAGGGCAATCTCGATCCTTGTGTGCTCTACGCCGCCCCGACCGTCATCCGGCGCGAGGTTCAGCGTGTGCTCGAAGCGTTCGGGCCTCATCCCGGGCATGTGTTCAACCTGGGTCACGGGGTGCACCCCGAAATCGATCCAGATCACGTGTCCACTATGATCGAGGCTGTACACGAGTTCAGCACCCTCATCCATGGCTCCGGCCGATAGGGGCCGTACTGGCCGATACCGGCGCCGGCAGATCCGGGTGCTCTCCGCCGGCGTCGCGCTGGTCCGCCGGGTCGACGGACACTGGCGCTTTCTGCTGCTGCGGGCCTTTCAGCACTGGGACTTCCCCAAGGGTCAGGTGGAACGCAACGAGCAACCGCTGGAAGCCGCCCGTCGAGAGGTCACCGAGGAGACGGGCATCACGGAGTTGCATTTTCATTGGGGCCATAACTACATCGAAACGGGCCCCTACGCGCAAGGCAAAATTGCACGCTATTACCTCGCCGAAACCACCGAGACGGCCGTCAAGCTCGGTATCTCCCCCCTGCTGGGGCGCGCCGAACATCACGAATATCGCTGGGTGGAGCTTGACGAGGCATTTCGCCTGACCTCGCCGCGGGTGCGACGCGTGCTCGAGTGGGTTCGCCAACGCCTGTACTCCCCGACGGAATCGCAGAATTAGCGCCGTTTCCCCTTTCCTTGCTTTGCATTTCTCCTGGCTTCCCGGAGCGCGCCGGCACCACCGCGGATACCAACGACCCGTTCACGGATCCCCGTGCGGCGCTCGCGCGGACCCTCCTCGCTACGGCCTACGGCAAGCGGGGGCGCCGGCGCACCCTTGGGCTCGAATCACGAAACAGGCATAATTTCCCAACTGCAATGCGCCCGCCGCGCATCACGCGCCAGCTACTGCCATCGGAGGAAAAGCTTTGTCCAGCCACCGTTCGCGCTATGGGGAGCGCTTCCCGGGAACTCGAATGCGCCGCATGCGCCGGGATGACTTCTCCCGGCGGCTCATGCGCGAGACCGTGCTCACGCGGGACGACCTTATTTTTCCGCTGTTCGTACTCGACGGCGAGGGCCGCCGGGAGCCGGTGTCCTCGATGCCCGGCATCGAGCGTCTTTCGATCGATCTGCTGGTCCGCGAGGCCGAGGCCGTCGCCGAGCTGGGCCTGCCGAGTGTGGCGTTGTTCCCGGTCACTGCGGCGGAGTGCAAGAGTTTGGACGCCCGTGAGGCGTACAACCCCGAGGGCCTCGTGCCCCGAGCCGTGCGGGCGCTCAAAGGCACCGTGCCGGAGCTGGGCGTCATCACCGACATTGCGTTGGACCCGTTCACCAGCCACGGCCAGGATGGGTTGCTGGACGACAGCGGCTATGTCGTCAATGACGAGACGGTGGAGGTGCTGGTCAAACAAGCCTGCTGCCATGCCGAGGCGGGTGCCGACATCGTGGCCCCCTCGGACATGATGGACGGGCGCATCGGCGCCATCCGCCGGGCGATGGATGCCCAAGGGCTCATTGCAACGCGCATCCTGGCGTATTCGGCGAAGTATGCCTCGAGTTACTACGGGCCGTTTCGCGATGCGCTCGGTTCGGCCGCCAGCCTCGGCAAGGCCGATAAGAAAACCTATCAGATGGACCCGGCCAATACCGACGAGGCGTTGCGGGAAGTCGCGCTGGACCTCGAGGAAGGCGCCGATATGGTGATGATCAAGCCGGGCTTGCCTTATCTCGACGTGGTCCACCGCGTGAAACGCACTTTCGGCGTGCCCACGTTCGTCTATCAGGTCAGCGGGGAATACGCCATGTTGCAGGCAGCCGGCGAAAAAGGCTGGCTGGACACCCCCGCCTGCGCGCTGGAGGCGCTTACCGCCATCAAACGCGCGGGTGCCGATGCCGTGCTGACGTATTTTGCGAAACAGGCGGCCGATTGGCTTCGCGCCGGCGGCTGAGCTCTGGACGATCACGCAGCGACAGCCGAGCTTGCCATGCCTGACCGTTACGCTGTCATGGGCAACCCCATCGCCCACAGCAAATCGCCTCGTATCCACACGCTGTTCGCGCGCCAGACCGGCGAGGACTTGGTATACGAGCGCATCCTGGCCCCTACCGACGGCTTCGCGGCCGCGGCTGTCGAGTTCGAGGCGAGCGGCGCGCGCGGTTTCAATGTGACGGTTCCGTTCAAGCTGCAGGCCTGGGATTGGGTCGACCGGCACACCCCGCGCGCCGAGCGCGCCGGCGCCGTGAACACCGTCGTCCTGACGCCGGCCGAACGTCTGGGCGACAATACCGACGGTATTGGCCTGGTACAGGATTTACGCCGCAACCACGGGATAGCACTGCAGGCCCAGCGCATTTTGATCCTCGGCGCGGGCGGCGCGGTGCGCGGCGTGCTGCCCGCGCTGCTGTCCGAGGCGCCGGCCGGGCTCGTCATAGCCAATCGGACCCGCGAGCGTGCCGAATGCCTCGCCGCCTCGCTTGCCGCGCTCGGCCCGTTACGCGGCTGCGGTCTGGCCGAACTCGCCGGGGAGTGCTTCGATCTCATCGTCAATGCAACCTCCGCGGGGCTGCAGGGCGAGCTCCCGGCACTGCCGGAGGGTCTGGATGTCGCCGGAGCGACGGTGTACGACATGGTCTATGGCGAGGCACCCACACCGTTTTGCCGTTGGGCGCTGGAGCACGGGGCGGCGCGCGCGCTCGACGGTCTCGGAATGCTCGTCGAGCAGGCCGCGGAGTCGTTTCTGCTGTGGCGGGGCGTCCGGCCGCAGACGGCCCCCGTGATCCAGATGCTCAGGGCCGGCTCCTGAGCCGGGACAGCCCGACCGAGAATCCCGCCGACGCCGGGGCGCGGCCGTTGCGAGAAAGGCGCCGTATACGGGACCCAGGCGCGCTGCGGCAAAGCCCCTGGCATGCATGACACACCGTCTTCCAAAGGGGTACACTCGGGATCATTTTTGCGACTCTAGAGGGCTGGGAATGTTCGGAGAAGGAAAAGCGCTGTCGATGGCAAGCTTGCTTGGTGTTGTCGTTGCAGCCGTCGGTTTCGGCGTGGATCTCGACCCGCTCAGCAAGGCCGCGGCGGCACCGCCCGTCACCCCCGTCGGTGCAGAAGAGCGCCTCGCCTACGAGCAGAACACGATCGATATCGTGAAAAGATATAGCCCCAGCGTGGTGGCGATCAACGTCACGGTCGAGGGGCAACGCATCAACCCGCTGGAGAACATCCCGCCCGAGCTGCGCCGCTTTTTCCGCCAATTCGGTCAGAGCATTCCCTTCTCGCGCCCCGAGCGCGTGATCGAGCGTGCCGCGGGCAGCGGCTTCGTGGTCAACGAGCAGGGCCAGATCGTAACCAACTACCACGTATTGGCGCAGGCGCTCAAAAGCGGCTCCACCGAGCTCAAGCCGCAAGCGACCATCACCGTGAGCTTCATGGGCCAGGACAAGGACCTCCCCGTCAAGGTGGTGGGGGCGGACCAATCCTATGATCTCGCCCTGCTGCAGCTCGAGCGTCCGAAGGATCGCCCGGCGAATGCCATACCGATCCCGCTTGCCGATTCGGACAAGATAATGGCGGGAGAAAAGGCCATTGCCATCGGCAACCCCTTCACGCTGGAATCCACCGTCACTTTGGGCATCGTCTCCGCCATCAACCGCCGTCAGGCGGCTCAGATCAGCGGCGTGCCCATCGACTTCATCCAAACGGACGCCGCCATCAATCCCGGCAACTCCGGGGGGCCCCTGCTCAACTCCCGCGGGCAGGTCATCGGTGTTAACGACGAAATTCTCGCTCCCCACGGCACTTTCGTCGGGGTTGGCCTCGCCATTCCCAGCAATCTGGTGCAGGCACGGCTAGGCGAGCTGCAGCACGGCGGCTTGGTCAAGAAGGCGCAAATCGGCATCCAGATCATGAGCATGGCCGACTATCCGGAGAAGGTGCGCAAATTTCTCAATCTGCCCAGCAAAGGCATCATGGTGGTTGCTGTGGCCGAGGGCGGCCCCGCGGAAAAGGCCGACATCGAGCCGGCACAGTACGCCGTTACCGGCGACGGCCGCCAATGGCCGGTGGGCGGCGACGTCATCGTCGCGGTCAACGGCAAGGCCATAGACAGCGCCGAGGCTCTGCAGAATCTCGTCTACTCCAAGCATGCCGGGGATACGCTCGAGCTCACGCTGCTCAACGAGCAGAAAAAACGCACGGTCAACGTCGAACTTGCCGTGCTCAAAGAAGAATAGCCGTATTCGGGCGGACAATGCCACGCTCTACGCTCGGCAGGCGTTTTCGCGCCGCTGAACGCCAAACCGGGTGAGCAGCACGGCGGGCAGTCAGCGCCTGCCCACGATGCCATGGCGCGGTGCAAGGCAGGGCAGCAGCTGCCTGGAGGGCACCGCTCCGTCCGCCTCCGCGCGACCTATGGATTGGGGGACATTCGAGCACATGCTGTGCGCTTCGCCGAAACCGCTCGGCGCGCGGATCCTGGACGGTTCCGCGCGACCGCCGCGTGGAGCCCCACACCCGCGTTCACTGGCCGACCACCGGGACCCGCTGCCATGATCAAGCGCCTCGTGCTCGTCATCTTGCTGCTCGCATTGATCTTCGGCGGAATTTTTTCCTGGAAGTACCTGCAGATGCAGCGAAATCAGGCGCTTCAATCCCAGCCGCCACCGCCGGCGTCGGTCTCCTCGGCGGAGGTGACGGCCATGCGCTGGCAACCCGCATTGAGTGCCGTAGGCAGCCTGGTCGCGGTCAACGGCACGGATGTAACCACCGAGGTGGCCGGCAAGGTCGAGAGAATTCGTTTCAAATCCAGTAAGCGCGTGGCCAAGGGAGACATACTGGTAGAGCTCGATGCCACGGTCGATCGCGCGCAGCTGCAAGGGCTCAAGGCCGACATGCGCCTCGCGCAGTTACAGCTCAGGCGCAATGCCCGGCTGCTGCCCAAACGCGCCGTCTCCCAATCCACCTACGATGAGACCAAGGCACAGTACGAGAGCGCCAAGGCCAATGTGGCCTCGCAAGAGGCATTGATCAACAAAAAGACCATCCGGGCGCCTTTCTCCGGTCTGCTCGGCATACGCGAGGTGGATTTGGGTCAATACCTCTCGCCCGGCACCAAGATCGTGCAGCTCCAGCAACTGACACCGATCTTTGTCGACTACACGCTCCCGGAACGCCATCTCAAGCAGCTGGAAGAGGGACAAACGGTGCGGGTCGTCGTCAGCGCCTACCCTGGCGAATCCTTCCGCGGTCGGGTTACGGCGGTCGACGCGGCGGTGAACCCGGCGAACCGTTCGATCCAGGCGCGTGCCACTTTGGAAAACGCCGATGGCCGGCTCAGGCCCGGCATGTTCGCGGAAGTCACTACCGAGCAGGGCGAGCCGCGTCGCGTGCTGACGGTTCCCCGCACGGCGATCAGCTACAACCCGTACGGCGATTTCGTTTTCGTGATCAAGGACGGCGAAGACGGCAACAAGGTCGTCCAGCGAACTCAGGTGACGATCGGTACCACGCAAGAGGGCCGCGTGGAGATCACTGAGGGACTGGAGGTCGGCCAGCAGGTCGTCCAGGCCGGTCAGCTCAAACTGCGTGACGGGCAGAGCGTGCGCGTGGACAACTCCGTCGAGCTCAAGGCCAGGGAGATCGCCAACGAGTGAAATTCACCGATCTCTTCATCCACCGGCCGGTTCTGGCAAGCGTCATCAGTCTGCTGATATTGATCGCCGGCTTGCGCTCGCTGCAACTGCTCGAGGTGCGCCAGTATCCCGAGACCAAAAACACCGTGGTCACGGTAAGCACCGTTTACTCAGGCGCGAGCAGCGAGCTGGTCAAAGGGTTCGTGACCCAACCCCTGCAGCAGGCCATCGCGGAGGCGCAGGGCATCGATTATCTGGTCTCCACCAGCTCGCTCGGGAGCTCGACGATCGAAGCCCACATGGAGCTCAACTACGACGCCAACGCCGCTGTCGCCGAAATCCAAGCCAAGGTCGCAAGCCAGCGCAACGTGCTGCCGGAAGCCGCCGAGGACCCGGTGATCGACTCCACCACGGGCGAGACCACCGCCCTGATGTACCTCGCCTTCTATAGCGACAAGATGTCGCTGCCTCAGATCACGGACTATCTGCTGCGGGTCGCCCAGCCCCAGCTCCAGGCGCTCCCCGGTGTGGCCAAGGCGCGTTTGATCGGCAACAAGACATTCGCCATGCGCATCTGGCTCAACCCGCAGCGTATGGCCGCCCTCGACGTCACGGCCGAAGACGTGGCCAACGTGCTGCGCGAGAACAACTATCTCGCCGGGGTGGGACAAACCAAGGGCAAGTACGTCGCCATCAACCTGACCGCGACCACCGATGTCAGTCAACCGGGCAGCTTCGAGAATCTGGTCGTCCGCAAGGGCGGGGGCACGCTGGTGCGCCTGCGCGACGTCACGAGCACCGAGCTTGGCGCCGAAGATTACAACTCCGCGACGTGGTATCAGGGCCGACCCTCCGTTTTCATCGGTATCGAGCAGGCACCCGGCGCCAACCCGCTCAGCGTCGCCCAGCGCGTTCAGGACACCCTCCCGCGCATTCGATCGCAAATGCCGCAGGGCCTCAATGTGGTCCTGCCCTACGATGCCAGCACCTTCATCGAAGACTCCATCAGCGAAGTCTATCGCACGATTGCCGAGGCCGTGCTAATCGTTCTGCTGGTGATCTATCTCACCCTGGGCTCGCTGCGCGCCGCCCTGATCCCGGCCGTGGCGGTACCACTCTCTCTGATCGGCGGCGCCTTTCTCATGCTGCTGATGGGCTTTTCGCTCAATCTGCTGACCTTGCTCTCGATGGTGCTCGCGATCGGGCTGGTGGTGGACGATGCCATCATCGTCGTGGAGAACGTGCACCGCCATATCGAGCGGGGCGAAAGTCGCTTCAAGGCGGCCATCGAAGGCGCGCGCGAGCTGGGCCTGCCGATCCTGGCGATGACCACAACGCTCGTGGCGGTCTATGCGCCGATCGGCTTCATGGGCGGCCTGGTGGGCACTCTTTTCACCGAATTCGCCTTCAGCCTGGCCGGCGCCGTGCTCATCTCGGGTGTCGTGGCGCTGACCCTCTCACCGATGCTCTCCTCCAAGGTGCTCAAGGCACACGGCGAGCCGGGGCGTTTCGAGCGAGCCGTGGAACGCTTTTTCGGCGGGGTCGACCGAACCTATCGCCGTTTGCTGCACGGCTCGCTCAACACGCTCTCGGTGACGGTGATCTTCGGCGTCGCGATCCTGGCGAGCATCTACTTCATGTTCATCACCAGCCAGAACGAGCTGGCCCCGACCGAGGACCAGGCTATCCTGTTCTTCCAGGCGACCGCGCCGCGCACGGCCACCTTGGATTACCTCGAGGCTTACTCCCACGAGATTCAGGAGATCTTCGAGACCTTTCCGGAGTATCAAGAGAGCTTCTACATACTGGGGCGGGAGTCCGATACCACCTTCGGCGGCTTCAAGATGCCTCCCCAAGCGGCACGTGAGCGCACTCAAATGGACGTTCAGCCCGAGCTGCAAAGCAAGCTCCAGAACGTATCCGGCTTTCAGATCGCCATCTTTCCCCGCCCCAGCCTGCCCGGCTCCGGTGGCGGGTTGCCGATTCAGTTCGTGATCACCACGGATGCCGACTACCAGCAACTCAACGAGGTGGCCAATGAGCTGATCGCCCGGAGCACGGACAGCGGCAAGTTCACGTTCCTGCGCAAATCGATCAGCTTCGATCAACCGCTGGTCACCCTGATGGTGGACCGGGACCGCGCGGGAGATCTCGGCATCACGATGAACGACATCGGCACCAACCTCGCGCGCATGCTCGGCGGCGGTTACGTCAATCGCTTCAGTCTCGAGGGGCGCAGCTACAAAGTCATCCCCCAGGTGCAGCGGCGCTTCCGTCTCGATGCGCAAATGCTCAACGACTATTACCTCAAGACTGCCATGGGCAACCTCGTCCCACTGTCCACGCTCGTTTCCTTCGAACGCAGCGTCGAGCCGAGCAAACGTACGCAGTTCCAGCAGCTCAACGCGATGACGATCGAGGGCGTCATGGCCCCCGGGGTGGCGCTCGGCGATGCTTTGAGCTATCTGCAGAACCAAGCCGAGACATACTTTCCCAAGGGGTTCGGCTACGACTACACGGGCCTGTCACGCCAGTACGCAAGACAGGGCAGCGCGCTGGTAGTCACGTTTTTCCTCTCCCTGCTCGTGATCTACCTCGTGCTTGCGGCTCAGTTCGAGAGCTGGCGGGACCCGGCGATCATCCTGGTGTCGGTGCCCATGTCGATTGCCGGCGCGATGGTCTTCATCACGTTAGGCTTCGCCTCGGTGAACATCTACACTCAGGTTGGCCTCATCACACTGATCGGGCTCGTCTCCAAGAACGGTATCCTGATCGTGGAATTCGCCAACCAGGTTCAGAAAACACAAGGGCTGTCGAAGCGCGAGGCGGTGGAGGAAGCGGCCACCATCCGCCTGCGCCCGATTATCATGACCACGGTGGCCATGGTGGTGGCCATGATCCCGTTGCTCACCGCGAGCGGGCCCGGTGCCGTGAGCCGGTTCGACATCGGCCTGACGATCGCGACCGGTCTGGGAATCGGCACGCTGTTCACGCTGTTCGTGCTGCCGGCCTTCTATGTCCTGTTCGCGCGTGAACACAGCCGCGCTGAGGGGCAAGCCGCGGCCGAGGACACTCATGGCGCGCAGGGCTAGCCCCGTCCCGCGCGGGCGCAAGCCCACGGCGCGCTGGCAGTTCTGGATCGACCGGGGCGGGACATTCACCGACGTCGTAGCGCGACGTCCGGACGGCACGCTGGTCACGCACAAACTTCTCTCCGACAATCCCGGACGCTATCAGGACGCCGCGCTGGAGGGCATCCGCGCGGTACTCGAACTGCCATCGGGCGCGGCGCTGCCGACCCGGCATCTGCAGCACGTCAAAATGGGAACCACGGTCGCCACCAATGCGCTGCTCGAGCATAAAGGCGAGCGCACCGTGCTTGCCGTCACGCGAGGCTTTCGCGACGCCTTGCGCATCGGTGATCAGGCCCGCCCCGACATTTTCGCGCGCCGAATCGAGCTGCCGGAACCGCTCTACGAGCAGGTGATCGAAGTCGACGAGCGTTTGTCGGCCCACGGCGAGGTGCTGCAGGCCCTCGACGGCGAGGCCGTGCAGCGCGATCTGCGCGCGGCGTTCGATGCCGGCATCCGCACCTGTGCGGTCTGCCTCGTCCACGGCTATCGCTATCCGGACCATGAGCGCCGCGTAGCGGAAATTGCTCGCGCCATCGGCTTTACCCACGTTTCCGTCTCGCATCGGGTCAGTCCGCTGATGCGGTTCGTGGATCGCGGCCATACCACCGTGGTCGACGCCTATCTCTCCCCCCTGCTCGGCCGCTATGCACGGCGCCTCGCCACGGCGCTGGGCAGGGCACGGCTGCTGTTCATGAAGTCGGATGGCGGTTTGACCAGTGCGCCCCACTTTGCCGGCAAAGACGCGATCTTGTCCGGACCGGCCGCCGGCATGGTCGGCTGCGCGCGGACCGGAGAAATGGCCGGCTTTGAACGGGTCATCGGCTTCGATATGGGCGGCACCTCCACCGATGTCTGCCATTACGCCGGTGAACTCGAGCGCAGCCATGAAACCCGGATCGCCGGGGTACGCCTGCGCGTGCCGATGCTGATGATTCATACCGTGGCGGCGGGCGGCGGCTCCATACTCCACTTCGACGGCAGCCGTTATCGGGTGGGGCCGGATTCGGCCGGCGCCGACCCGGGGCCCGTGTGTTACCGGCGCAACGGCCCGCTCACGGTAACGGACTGCAATGTGATGCTGGGCAGGCTCCAGGCGGCGTTCTTCCCCCGCCTGTTCGGCCCGAGCGGCGATGCGCCGCTGGACGACGAGATCGTGCGTGCGCGCTTCGCGGCACTGGCCGATGAGATCGCAGGCGCCACCGGGGATACCCGCACGGCCGCCGAAGTGGCGGAGGGTTTCCTGCGCATCGCGGTGGAGAACATGGCCAACGCCATCAAGCAAATCACCGTTCAGCGCGGACGCGACGTCACCCGCTACACGCTCAACTGTTTTGGCGGCGCCGGGGGGCAGCATGCCTGTCTGGTCGCGGACGCGCTCGGCATCGAGCGGGTGCTCCTCCATCCGCTGGCCGGTGTGCTCTCCGCCTACGGCCTGGGACTCGCCGATCTCGGAAGCCTGCGCGAGAAGCCGGTGGATTGCCCACTGGACGAGGATCTTATCCGCGAGCTCGAGGCGGCGCTGCGCGAACTCGGCGAGGATGCCCGGCGCGAGCTCGAGGCCCAGGGCTGCCCCGGCGCCCACATGCGTGAGCTGCGCAAGCTGCGCGTCAGATACGAGGGCAGCGACACGACGCTCGAGATACCGTTTGCCGATGCCGCCGAGGTCGCAAGCATGGCGGCGAGCGAGCACCGCCGCGAATTCGGCTTTCTGCTGCCCGACAAGGCCTTGATCGTGGCCGCGGCGAGTGTCGAGATCATCGGCGCAAGCGCCGCGCTCGAAGATGAGCCGGAGCGTGAATTGCGCTCCGCCGGCGAGCCGCAGGCACTGGCTCGGGTTCCAGTCTGGCGGGCGGGCGCGTGGCGGGAAAATCCACTCTTCGATCGCGAACAGCTACAGCCCGGCGATGCGCTCGACGGGCCCGCCATCATCCGCGATCCGGTATCGACCATCGTGGTGGATCCGGATAGGCGTGCACGGGGGAGCCGCTAGAATCACCTTCTCCTGGAGCGCATCCGAGAGCGCCCTGCGCAGACCGCGCTCGACACCACGGTCTACCCCGTCATGCTCGCGGTGGTCAACAACCTGTTCATGTCGGTGGCCGAGCAGATGGGCGTCATGCTGCAAAAGACCGCCTCTTCGGCCAACATCAAGGAACGCCTCG
>NZ_JBXWZQ010000013.1:0-24372 GCF_059432795.1 Nitrococcus sp.
ACCTGGGCGCGGATGGTGTAGTCCTGATAGGCCGGGATGGCGATGGCGGCCAGGATGCCGATGATCGCGACCACGATCATCAGCTCGATCAGCGTGAAGCCCTGCTGGACCTTCTGCATAGTTAAACTCCTAGTGTCTGCAAGATAAAAACCGATGTCAGCGAGCACAGTGCCCGGCGGGCTCGCCTCGTTCCGCTTCAGAAGTATTCGGCGCAGTTTCTGTGTGCACTGAATGAATGCAGATATCATGCCAATATTACAAAATGATGCTCGCACCCGCTCGGTGCAGTGAATAAAGGCACAAAAATAACGGCTTGCGCACGTTGCCTCGTAGTCAGGCAATCCCCATGACGCGCCGCATGCGTCCCATGATCGACCCAAAGCGTCACCTCAGCCTCACGGAGGTGACAATCTGCGTCAGTGAGCGCGTAATGATTTTCAATTGGCTATAGCGGTGCCGGCCATGACGGTCGCTTGGTTAGGGCATGCGGCGATTGGCTAGCCGCTGCGCTACTCGAGCCCGAGCTTTTTGAGCCGATAGCGCAGCGCGCGAAAGCTGATGCCGAGCAGTTGTGCCGCGGCGGTCTTGTTGTAGCGGGTCTTTTCCAGCGCCTTGACGATGACCTCGCGCTCCACCTCGTCAAGGTAGCTCTCGAGCTCGAAGTCATCCGTCGGCTCGGGGGTAACCGAGGCTTGGACCTCGCGGCCTCTCTCCGGCAATTGCAGATCCGCGGCGCTGATGAGGTCGTGCTCGCTGAGTGTGAGGGCTCGCTCCAGGATGTTTTCGAGCTCGCGGACATTCCCCGGGAAAGGGTAGGTCCGCAGCGCGGCAAGCGCCTCGCGCTCGAGCCGTGGCAACGGAACGCCTTCGCCGACCATCCGGCGCAGGGTATGCTCGACGAGCAACGGGATATCCTCCGCGCGCTCGCGCAGACTCGGCGCGCGGACCTCGATGACGTTGATGCGGTAGTAGAGGTCGCGCCGGAAGGCGCCGTCGGACACGAGCTGACCGAGATCCTTGTGTGTGGCGCTCAGGATGCGCACATCGATCGGCTCCTCCCGCAGGGTACCCACCGGGCGCACGGCTTTCTCCTGAATGGCGCGCAGCAGCTTGACCTGCATGTGTTGTGGCAGCTCGGCGACCTCGTCGAGAAACAGTGTGCCCCGGTCCGCGGCCTGGAACAGCCCTTCTTTATCCACCGAGGCGCCGGTGAAGCTGCCCTTTTTGTGGCCGAAGAACTCGCTTTCCATCAGCTCGGTCGGGATGGCTCCACAGTTGACCGGTACGAAGGGGCGATCGCGGCGCGGGCCTTTGTCGTGAATGAGCCGCGCGATGAGTTCCTTGCCGGTCCCGGACTCCCCGCAGATGTAGACGGGGGCCTGGCTGCGGGCGAGCTTGACGATCGTCGAGCGAATCTGCTGCATCGCGGGCGAATCGCCGAGCAGGATATTACGCGAGCGCCGGTCGACGGCCGGATATTCGCTCAGGCGCAGCGCATGCTCGACGAGCCGACGCAGCACGCGGAGGTCGACCGGCTTGGTCACGAAGTCGAACGCCCCGGCCTTGAGGGCTTCGGTGGCGGTCTCGACGCTGCCGTAGGCGGTGATTACCGCCACCGGCGTGTCCGGGTGGCGTTTTTGCATGAACCGCACCAGATCCAGTCCGTCGCCGTCCGGCAAGCGCATGTCGGTGAGACACAGGCTGAACGGCTCGGCTGCGAGCAGCTCGCGGGCGGTGCGCAGATCCGCTGCCGTGCGCACCTCGACGTCCATTTGCTCGAGCGTGAGCTGAGCCAGCTCGCGAATGTCCGGCTCATCGTCGATGATCAAAGCGAGTTGTCGCTGCATCGGTTAGGCTTCCTCCTTGCGCGGACCGGCGAAGGTGATGCGAAAGCAGGCGCCGGCGGCCACTTCCTCGTTGAGATGGATCCTTGCCTGGTTCGCCTCGCAGAGCTCGCGCGTGAGGTGAAGCCCCAGGCCGGTCCCGGTAGCCGAGCCGGTGGCGAACGGCTCGAAGAGGTGATCGCGAATCTCCGGGTTGACCCCCGGGCCATTATCGGCCACTTCGAGAAAGGGGTGGTCATTGGGATCCCGACCCATGCGCAGCACGATCCGGCGGGCCTCGCCCCCGCAACGCGTCTGCTCGGCGGCGTTGCGCCCCAGGTTATCAAGAACCTGACGCAGGTGGTCGAGATCAAAGAGCACCTCCACGGGCGGGCCTTCGATCTCGAGGGTTGCCTGTTGCAGCCCCGGGCCTTGCTGCTCACGCCACTCGGCGATGAACATCGGCAGCCACTCCCCCAGCAGCACGCGGCTGCGGGTGGGGGGGGCCCGCCGGGAGAGCTGCAGCACGTTCTCTACGGTTGTGTTCAGCCGCTTGCCCTGTTGATAAATGATCTCGACCAGGCGGCGATTGCCGGGCCGCGCGTCCTGGGTCTCGCTCAGAAGCTGCGCGGCGTTCATCATCGCGCCGAGGGGGTTGCGAATTTCGTGCGCGATGCTCGCGGCGAGACGCCCGAGAGAAGCGAGCTTGGCTTGCTGCACCTGGGCGCGCATTTGCGTGAGATTCTCGAGAAAAATCAGCACACCGGCGCGCCCCTGCGGCCCAAGCGGATGAAAGCGGGGCACGAACTCCTGGCCGCCGCGCTGAGTGGCAAGCGGCTCTATCGTGGAGGTCCACGTCTCGCGCCAGCTCCGATAGGCGGCGGCCAAGGCGGGCGAGATCTCATCCACCCGTGGCCGGCGCAAGGTATCCACCTCGCCGATCAGCTCCCGGGCGGTGCGATTGAGCAGGCGGACGTGGTCGGCGGAATCCAGTGCGACCACCCCGATCTCCAGGCGCTGGACGATCTGGTTATTGAGCACTTCGAGATCGGCGACGTCCAAGCCGCGCTGCGCGGCAAGCGCCTCGTTCTCGCGCGCGCGGCGGGCGAGCGCCGAGCCGGCGAACGCCGTGGCGAACGTGGCCAGGCCGAGCAACGCCACTTGCGTGTAACTCTCCCTTCCGGCTCGCCCGGCGAGTTCGGCGAGCGCCTGTTCGAATAGCAAAATAAGGGTCGCTATCGCGGCGTAGAAACTGCTCATCCGCGCGTTGGCAAGCAGGCTGCCGCCAGCGACCGCGATCACCATCAAAACGCCGAGACCCGCTTGCAGCCCGCCGCTCGCATGGATCAGCGCGCCGATCACCAAGATATCCAGCAGAATCTGGGTGTGCAGCTGCAGCGCAAAGCCTGCTCGCTGTCCATAGGCCGTGGCGAAGGCGGCCAGGCCCAGGATCAGGTAGACCAGACAGATGACGAGGAAGAGCTCCGGGTCGACGGTGGGAAACAGGTCATTGCCGCGCCCGGCCGCAAAAGCCACCAGCAAAATGGCTGCGATGACGATGCGATAGCCGCACAGTATGCGCAGCGGGCGCCAATCACTGCGCTCGCGCATCATCGCGGTGACGGCAATAGGGACTTGCTGCGCGTCATGCGCTCGACTCTGCACCGGCTCGCCACGGGTTTTCAAACGTGTTCTGGGTTACTGGATCTAATTAGCGCTATTGCAGAGCGATTTCTGCGAAGCGCTTCCGATTCTGCGTCTGTTGCTCCGGCGTAACCGCTCGTTTGGCGTGAGCCGCTTTTGCTTTGCGAGGCCTTTGGGTAGAGAATACCCGGGCTTGTCTTGGAGGAAGGGCGCAGATGAATCTCCACGAGTTCCAGGCGAAGCATCTCTTCTCCCGATTCGGCGTTCCGATCCCCCGCGGCTATGTCGCCCGTTCCGTTGCCGAGGCGCGCAAGGCCGCTGAGCAGCTCGGCGGCGAGCGCTGGATGGTAAAGGCGCAGATTCACGCGGGGGGCCGAGGCAAAGCCGGCGGGATCAAACTTGCCAGAAGTCTCGATGAATTGACCCGGATGACCGAGTCCATGCTCGGCACGAGGCTCGCCACAGCGCAGACGGCCGGGCGGGGCTTACCGGTCAACGCCGTGCTGATCGAGGAGGGGCTCGATATCGCGCGCGAGATCTACCTGAGCGCGCTGGTGGACCGCGTGAGCAAGCGCATCTTGTTCATGGGCTCGGCCGCCGGTGGCATGGACATCGAGGAGGTGGCCGCCAGCCACCCGGAGCAGATCCTGACGGTGCGCGTAAACCCCGTGGTCGGGTTGCAGCCCTATCAATGCCGTCAGCTGGCGTTCGGATTGGGGCTCAAAGGCAAGCAGGTCGGCGGGCTGGTGAAGACCATGCTGAGCCTCTACCGGTGCTTTACCGAGCGGGACCTGAGCCTGATCGAGATCAATCCGCTGGTCCTCACCGAACAAGACGAGCTGCTCGCCCTGGATGCCAAGATCAACGTCGACGATAACGCCGTGGCGATCGGCCGCCAGCCCGAGATCGCCGACATGCGGGATATCTCCCAGGAGGACGAGGCCGAGGTCCAGGCCGCGCAGCATGGGCTGAACTATATCACGCTGGACGGGGATATCGGCTGTATGGTCAATGGCGCGGGTCTCGCCATGGCGACCATGGACGTCATCAAGCTCTGCGGCGGCGAGCCTGCCAATTTCCTGGACGTGGGCGGCGGGACCAATACGGAACGGGTGAGCGAGGCGTTCAAGCTCATCTGCTCCAGCCCCAAGGTGAAGGCCATTCTGATCAACATCTTCGGCGGCATCGTGCGCTGCGACATGATCGCCGAAGGCATCATCAATGCGGTCAAGGAAGTGGGGGTCAGTGTTCCGGTGGTCGTGCGCCTGGAGGGCACCAATGTCGAGCGGGGCAAGGAGCTGCTCGCGGCGAGCGAGCTCGACATCATCGCCGCCAGCGATCTCACCGACGGCGCCCGGCAAGCGGTTGCCGCGGTGCGGCGGTGAACAGGCTAGCGCGAGGGGGCGGGGGCAACACATGAGCATTCTGGTCGACAAAAGCACCAAAGTCATTGTCCAGGGGTTCACCGGCCGCCAGGGGACCTTCCACGCCGAACAAAGCATCCGCTACGGAACGCAGGTCGTCGGTGGCGTGACCCCCGGCCGGGGCGGTGAACGCCACCTCGAGCGGCCGGTGTTCAATACGGTCAGGGAGGCGGTGGCGGGCGTTGACGCAAACGCCTCGATGATCTATGTGCCCGCGGTGTTTGCTGCGGATGCGATTTTGGAGGCCGCCGAGGGCGGTATCCAGGTGATCGTGTGCATCACTGAGGGTATCCCGGTGCAGGATATGCTCCGGGTGAAGGCTGCGCTGACCTATTATGAGGCCACGCTGATCGGGCCCAACTGTCCGGGAATCATCACGCCCGGTGAGTGCAAAATCGGCATCATGCCCGGGCAAATCCATAAGCCCGGTTCGATTGGCATCGTCTCGCGCTCGGGCACGTTGACCTATGAGGCGGTCAAGCAGATTACCGACGTGGGCTTGGGGCAGAGCACCTGCGTGGGCATCGGAGGCGATCCCGTGCAAGGCATGTCCTTTACCGAGGTGCTTGAGCGTTTCGAGCAGGACCGCCAGACCAAGGGGATCGTAATGGTGGGGGAGATCGGCGGCACGAGCGAGGAGGAGGCGGCTGAGTTCATCGAGTCCAACGTGCGCAAACCCGTGGTGGCGTATATCGCCGGCGTGACCGCTCCGGCGGGCAAGCGCATGGGGCATGCTGGCGCGATCATCAGCGGTGGCAAGGGCACCGCCCGCGAGAAGTTCACGGCACTCGACAAGGCGGGGGTTGCGACAGTGCGCTCACCGGCCGACATCGGCGCGACGATGAATGAGTTTTTCGTGGGGTGAGGTCGACCAGCACCAGCAATTGCCGATTGATGCCATGAACGATCGTCTTCGCATTGCCATGGCGCAGTTGAATCTGCTGGTCGGCGATGTCCAGGGTAACACGCGTGCCGTCATCGAAGCTGCGCATCGCGCCTACGATGAGCTCAAGGCCCAGGTAGTGATCTTTCCAGAGCTCGCCCTGACCGGCTATCCACCGGATGATCTGCTGCTGCGCAACGACTTCCTCGGCGAAATCAGCGAAGCGCTCGCGCGTTTGTGTCGGGAGGTGCCGGCGGAGCTCACCCTCATCGTCGGGGCGCCGGTGCGCAGCGGCAGCGGGCTGCTGAACGCCGCGCTCGTGATCGAGCAGGGGCGGATCGTGGCGAGTTACGGCAAGCATTACCTCCCCACCTATGGCGTGTTCGACGATACACGCTATTTCCAGGCCGGCAGCTCGCCGTGCGTGATCGAGGTCGGCGGTTGCCGCATCGGCGTGACCATCTGCGAGGACGCCTGGCACCCCGGTCCCGTGGCGTGGGCCGCTCAGTTAGGCGCCGAAGTCGTCGTCAACCTCAATGCTTCTCCGTTCGATCAATACAAGTGGGCCGCGCGCGAGGCGGTGATTCGTGAGCGCATCGGTGAATCCGATGTGGCGATGCTCTACTGCAATATGGCCGGGGGGCAGGATGAGGTCGTCTACGATGGCGCATCGTGCGCCTTTGACCGCCGCGGTGATCTGCGCGTGCGCGCCCCGCGTTTTCGCACCGCTCTCATCCCCGTGGATCTGATCCACCGGCGCGGAAGCTGGGAGGTCGTGGAGGGCTCGATCGAGGAAGACCCATCGGAGGAGGCGGTTCTCTATGAGGCCTTGGTTTGGGGCGTGCGTGATTACGTTGAAAAGAACAACTTCCCTGGCGTGATCATCGGACTCTCGGGCGGAATCGATTCGGCCCTCGTCACCTGCATCGCCGTGGACGCGGTGGGGGCCGAGCGCGTGAAAACGGTTATGATGCCGACGCGCTATACCTCCGAGATGAGCCGCGCCGACGCGGCGGCACTTGCCGGCAAGCTCGGCGTCGACTATCGGGTCATTGGCATCGAAGACATCTTCAATACCTTTCTGGAAGCGCTCCGGCCCGTTTTTAGCGGGGCGCCGGTCGATGTCACGGAGGAGAATCTTCAATCCCGCATTCGCGGCAGCCTGCTGATGGCGATCTCCAACAAGCAGGGAGGGCTGGTGCTGGCGACGGGTAATAAAAGCGAGTTGGCGGTAGGCTATGCCACGCTTTATGGCGATATGGTCGGCGGGTTTGCGCCACTGAAGGATATTTTCAAAACCGATGTGTATCATCTGGCGCGGTATCGCAACGAGCTTGGCGAGGTCATTCCGGCCACCACACTCGCGCGCCCACCGTCGGCGGAGCTGCGCCCCGGTCAGCTGGACTCCGACAGCCTGCCCGACTATACGGTGCTGGATACCATCTTGGCGGCCTACGTAGAAGAGGATCGGGCGGTGGAGGAAATCGTTGCCAACGGCTGTGCGCGTGCCGAGGTCGAGGAGGTGGTGCGACGGGTTCAGCGCAACGAATACAAGCGCCGTCAGGCGCCGCCGGGAGTCAAAGTCACCACTAAGGCATTCGGCCGCGACCGGCGCTACCCGATCACCTCCGGTTTTCTCAAGGGACGTTGACGCGACCGGCGATGGGTCGGGCCCGTAGACACGCGGCTTTGCCCGACGGCGGGACGTCGCGAAGGTGCAAGCCGCAGGCTGACGCTCGGCAAGGCCCGGCGTATGCTAAACGGGTCACGCTCGGGTCTTGCGCAACGGGGGGCGCTCGGTGAGGCAGACAATTTACAGCGGGGTACGAAAAGGCGATGAAGAAAGTCGAGGCTATCATAAAGCCGTTCAAGCTCGACGACGTCCGTGAAGCGCTCTCCGAAATCGGCATTACCGGCATGACGGTGACCGAGGTCAAGGGGTTTGGGCGCCAGAAAGGGCATACCGAGCTCTACCGCGGCGCCGAATACGTGGTCGATTTCCTGCCGAAGATGCGCCTTGAAGTCGTGGTGAGCGATGGACAGGTCGAGCGCTGCGTGGAGGCCATCAGCAGTGCTGCCCGAACCGGGCGGATTGGCGATGGCAAAATCTTCGTCACCGGTGTCGAGCGCGTGATCCGGATCCGTACCGGAGAGGAGGATGACCGGGCCGTCTAGCCACTCTCCTCGAGCGCTGGGTGGTCGGGATAGTTCAGCCGTATCACACGGCGTACGTCTTCTTTTAGCGCCGGGAGCTTTATGTGCTGGTATCCTTGTACCAGCACGTGCAGTGCCTCGGCAACGGCCGGGGTGTTCGAATAGCTCAGCACGACTCCGCGGGCCCGATTGATGGCCGCGACCCAAGCACCGCGACGGACATAGTAATCCATGATCTGAATCTCATGCTGGGCGAGCAGGTTTCGCAGCTCCCGCATGTGCTCCCGGGCGTTTTGCGCATAGCGGCTCTCGGGATGGGTCTCGAGTAGGGTGCGGAAGCTGTAGAAGGCTTGCCGCAAGGGTTCGGGGTCGCGTTCAGCGCGGTTCACGTTCAGCAGCGATTGCAGGAATCCTCGGCCTTGCTCCTGCTGGGCCACGCCCTTCATGTAAGCGGCATAGTCGACCTTCGCGTGGCGGGGGTTGAAGCGAATGAATCGATCGGCGGCGGCCACGGTGGATTCGGTATCATTCGCTTTGTAGTACGCATAGATGATGTCGAGCTGAGCTTGCTCCGAATAAGGGCCGAACGGGAATTGCGCCTGCATATCCTCTAAACGTTTCACGGCGGTCGTATAATCGCCGGCGTCGAGCAGTTCGCGCGCTTCACGGTAGAGCGTGGCGGCTTGCTGGTTTTGCTCGGGCGTGTCCGTGGTCGGCTGGCTGGCGCAACCGAGGAGTGCGAAAAGCGCGACGACAAGAAACGGTGAGAGCAGTTTGATCATACGTGGTGCTCGGCGTGATGACGACCTTCAGCGCATGTCATTGTAAGGAAAACCGCGAGGCGCGCCCAGCGCCATGAGCGAGCGGATCGAGCGCACGGCGATCATTCCTGCCGCGCAAGCCGGCGAGCGGCTTGACCGGGCGCTCGCTGTCGTATTCCCGCAGTACTCGCGTAGCCGCCTGCAGAGCTGGTTGAAATCCGGTGCGATCACGGTGGATGCCGTTGTGCCCCGCGCCAAGGACGCTGTCTGCGGCGGCGAGTGGGTGCGCCTGAGCGTTGTCGCGCACAGCGATGATTCGGTGGCCCCCGAGCCGATCGCGCTGCGCATCCTCTACCAGGACGATTCCTTGCTGGTGATCGACAAGCCGCCCGACCTCATTGTCCATCCCGGCGCCGGCCATGCGGGCGGCACGCTGCAAAATGCGCTGCTCCATCACGATCCAAAGCTCGCGGGGCTGCCGCGCGCCGGAATCGTTCACCGCTTGGACAGGGGAACGTCGGGGCTTCTGGTAGTGGCCCGCAATTGGACCTCGCACAAGCTGCTGGTGGAGCAGTTGCAGGCCCGCCGCGTGGGACGGGAGTATCTCGCGTTGGTCTGGGGCACCGTGACCAGCGGGGGGCGGGTCGCTGCCGCGATCGGACGGCATCGGCGGGATCGCACGCGCATGGCCGTACGCCCCGATGGCCGGGCGGCAGTGACGCACTACCGGGTCGCGGAGCGGTTCTCGGCTCATACGCTGCTACGGTGCAGCCTGGAGACGGGGCGCACGCACCAGATCCGGGTGCACATGGCGTGGTTGCGCCAACCGATCGTGGGCGATCCGGTCTACGGGGGCCGCCTTCGCGTGCCCAAGGGAGCGAGCGAGGAAGTGATCGCCGCGCTGAGCGGTTTTCGCCGCCAGGCGCTGCACGCCGCCGAGTTGCGGCTGGAGCATCCGGCGAGCGGTGAAACTCTGAGCTGGCAAAGCCCCTTGCCCGCTGACTACGCGCATTTGTTGAGCACTCTGCGCGGCAACGCCTGACACGACTTCCCGTCGCCTTATCCGCTCGCTCGAGTGCGAGGAGTGTATCCATGTCCGAAGCGGCGTCTTGGCTGATTCCCGACTGGCCCGCACCGACGGCCGTTCGGGCCGTGGTGACTACCCGCTGCAACGGGGTAAGCCGTGCGCCCTATGCCTCGCTCAACCTCGGGTGGCGCACGGGTGATCGTCTGGAGCACGTGGCCGAGAACCGCCGTCGCCTGCGTGCCGGGCTGAATCTGCCGGAGGAGCCGCGTTGGCTGCACCAGGTACACGGTGTGCGAGCGGTTGCAGCCGAAGTCGTGAGACGGGATGCCACTCGCGCGGACGCGGTATGGACAGCGCACGAGGGCATCGTCTGCGCCATCCAGACGGCTGACTGTCTGCCCGTTTTTATTTGCGATCGGCAGGCGCGCCGAGTGGCCTTGGTCCACGCCGGCTGGCGAGGCCTTGCCGCCGGGGTGATCGAGGCGGCGCACACCGCGCTCGGCGTACCGGGCGAGCGCTTGATGGCGTGGCTGGGCCCGGCCATCGGAGCGCAGGCCTTCGAGGTGGGTGACGAGGTGCGCCGCGCTTTTGTCGCCCGCGATCCTAACCACGCCGGCGCTTTCCGGATCGGGCGGCGCGATCGCTGGCTGGCCGATCTCTACTGGCTCGCGCGGTACCGCCTGCGCTGCTGTGGTATCGAGCACGTCTACGGTGGCGGCTTCTGCACGGCCACCGAGACCTGGCGCTTCTACTCCTATCGCCGGGACGAGCGGACCGGACGGATGGCCAGTCTGATCTGGCTCACCGCGCCGCGCTGAATCCGCTCGTGTCGTGACTTCCCGCAACGCCTCGCAAAACCCGCTTCGACGGTAAACACATTGCCGGGCCCATCGACGTGCGCCGAGCGCGAGGCGATGCGCGTGGCTCTATGAATGGAGTTCGATCGCAGGCCAATGCGCCCGCTCACGCTATGGCGTGGGCAGGCGTTGAAATGGCCGCAAGTTGCCCCATCATTGGGCTTATTAAGCGCAAGCTACTTTCGAGGTGCGGTTTCATGCGCATGGACAAACTGACCACCAAATTCCAGATGGCGATCGCCGATGCGCAATCCCTGGCGGTCGGGCGCGACCATCAGTTCATCGAGCCAGAGCACCTAATGAGCGCTTTGCTCGATCAGGATGGGGGCATCGTGCGCCAGCTCTTGCAGCGCTCGGGGGCCAATGTCAGCTATCTGCGCTCACAACTCGGCGAGGCGCTGGACCGCATTCCCACCGTCAAGGGCACCGGCGGTGAGGTGCACATGGCGCAAGAGTTGGCGCGGCTGCTCAATCTGACGGACAAGCTCGCGCAGCAACGCAAGGATCAATATATATCAAGCGAGTTGCTGGTGCTGGCAGCGCTCGAGGATGGCCGCAGCCGCCTCGGCGAGATCCTCACCCGGGCCGGGGCCTCGAAGGCCGCCTTGGAGAAGGCGATCGATGAGCTGCGCGGCGGCGAGCAGATCGCCGATCCGAATGCCGAGGAGCAGCGTCAGGCGCTCGAGAAATACACCATCGACCTGACCGAGCGCGCCGAGCAGGGCAAGCTCGACCCGGTGATCGGCCGCGATGAGGAGATTCGCCGTACGGTCCAGGTGCTGCAGCGGCGGACCAAGAACAATCCCGTTCTGATTGGCGAACCCGGGGTCGGCAAAACCGCGATCGTGGAAGGGCTCGCGCAGCGTATCGTCAACGCCGAGGTCCCGGAGGCGCTGAAGGGCAAACGCCTGCTCGTGCTCGATATGGGCGCCTTGGTGGCAGGCGCGAAATTTCGGGGTGATTTCGAAGAGCGCCTCAAGGCTATTTTGAGGGATTTGGCCAAGCAGGAGGGCCAGATCATTTTGTTCATCGACGAGATCCACAACATCGTGGGTGCCGGTCGGGCGGAGGGCTCGATGGACGCCGGCAATATGCTCAAGCCGGCGCTCGCCCGGGGTGAGTTGCACTGCATCGGCGCCACGACCCTCGACGAGTTTCGCCAATATATCGAAAAGGATGCTGCCCTAGAGCGGCGTTTCCAGAAAATCACCGTGGAGGAGCCGAATATCGAGGATACCGTGGCCATCCTGCGCGGTTTGAAGGAGCGCTATGAGGTCCACCATGGGGTCGAGATCACGGACCCGGCGATCGTGGCGGCGGCGATGCTCTCGCAACGCTACATTACCGAGCGCAAGCTGCCCGACAAGGCCATCGACTTGATCGATGAGGCGGCGAGCCGTATCCGCATCGAGATCGATTCCAAGCCCGAGGAGATGGACCGCCTGGAGCGGCGCTTGATCCAGCTCAAGATCGAGCGCGAGGCGCTGGCCAAGGAGAGTGACGACGCCTCCAAGAAGCGTCTGCAGACGGTGGAGCGTGAGATCGAGGAAGTGGATCGGCAATATCAGGATCTCGAGCGGATATGGAGCTCGGAGAAGGCCGCCGTGGAAGGCACGCATACGATCAAGGAGTCGTTGGAGCAGGCCCGCAAGGAGCTGGAGACGGCGCGCCGCGCGAGCGATCTCACACGCATGTCCGAGCTGCAGTACGGGCGTATTCCGGAACTCGAGCATCGCCTCGAGATGGCCTCGCAAGCCGAGATGCAGGAGATGCGTTTGCTGCGCAACAAGGTCACTGAGGAAGAAATCGCCGAAGTGGTCTCGAAATGGACCGGCATTCCGGTGAGCAAGATGCTCGAGGGCGAGCGCGAGAAGCTCCTGCATATGGAGCAGGCCTTACAGGCGCGAGTCGTGGGCCAGGAGGAAGCGGTCCGGGCAGTAGCCAATGCGATCCGACGCTCTCGGGCGGGATTGGCCGATCCCAAGCGACCGAACGGCTCTTTCCTGTTTCTCGGGCCGACGGGTGTCGGCAAAACGGAGCTATGCAAGTCGTTGGCGGCCTTTCTCTTCGACACCGAGGAGGCCATGGTCCGAATCGATATGTCCGAATTCATGGAGAAGCACGCGGTGGCCCGGCTCATCGGGGCGCCGCCCGGCTATGTCGGCTATGAGCAAGGCGGCTATCTGACCGAAGCAATTAGACGCCGCCCGTATTCCGTCATACTTCTCGACGAGGTGGAGAAGGCGCATGCGGACGTATTCAATATACTGCTGCAGGTGCTCGATGACGGCCGTTTGACCGACAGCCACGGGCGCACCGCGGACTTTCGCAACGCGATCATCGTCATGACGTCCAATTTGGGCTCTCAGATCATCCAAGAAATGGGCGGCGAGGAGAATTACCAGGCAATGAGGACGGCGGTTATGGAGACGGTCGCGCAACAGTTTCGCCCCGAGTTCATCAACCGCATTGACGATGTGGTGGTGTTCCACCCGCTCGGGCGTGAACAAATCCATAAGATCGCCGAGATTCAGATCGACTTTCTCAGCCGCCGCCTGCGTGATCGCGATATGGCCATCGAACTCACTGAGGAGGCCCTCGATGTATTTGCACAGGCGGGCTTCGATCCCGTCTACGGCGCCCGTCCACTCAAGCGTGTCATCCAGCAGCGTCTGGAGAATCCGCTGGCTCAGGCGATACTGGAGGGCCGGTTCGGCGCCGGAGATGTCATCAAGGTGGATGTCCGAGACGGAGCACTCGTCTTCGAGCGCGAGTTAGCCGTTGCTTGATAATGCAAAGTTGCCCGCGGCTGCTGTTGCCGGGGCGAGCGATGACGGAAGAAGCTTTGCGCTTGCCCATGCCGTACGGGAAGAAGGAAAGGGCGCTAGAGTCGAAACGACCGAAAAGCGAAACGACATCCTTGTCGTTTCGCTTCTCCCCGATGCTGTTGGTCCTGAGCTTGTTGCACCGATCTCAGTAGGATGCCGAGAGCCAATATCGTGGGCTCTCTAATCGCCACCTTTGGCAATCTGGTCAATAAAAGAGCGCTTGTTAACGCTTGTCGCTTTTTAAGGCGACTTTCAACCAGAAGGTCAATCAATGCCTTGCTGTGATTCTCTCACGAGCACCTCAGCTAACAGACCAAGCACCCACACTCAGGGTCTTCGCTATTTACGGATTCAGCGAATGGGTGTAGTACCACAGGGTGCCGTTGAAGACCATCGCGCCGAGTATGTTGCCGATGGTAACCGGGATCTGATTCCACACCCACCAGTCGTAGAGGCTCACATCGGCGCCGGAGAGGATACCGGTCGGGATGAGCCACATGTTCACGACGGTGTGCTCGAAGCCGAGCGCGAAGAACGCCCCGATCGGTATCCACATCAGAAGCGCCCGGCCCACGGTGCTGCGCGTGGCCTTGGACATGACCGATCCCAGGCTGACCAGCCAGTTGCAGAGCACGCCCATGCCGATGGCGGCGCACCAGCCGATGATGCCGAACTGGCTATAGGCGACCTTATGCTCGGCGATGCCGGCGATGGTGACGAGCGTCGCGTTCGGTGCGACCGAGCCTCCTTGGGTATAGGAGAACCAAAGCAGCCAAGCAAAAAAGATGCCCCCGAGGAGATTCCCCACCAGAGTCCAAAACCAGTTGCGGAGCATCTGAAACGGCGTGACGGTTCCGGCGTACATGCCCATGGGCATTACCGCGAAGCTGCCGGTCGCCATCTCCAGACCAAGGAAGTTCAGCGTGACGTAGCCCACCGGGAATACGAGCCCAGCCGCGCCGAGCGGCACGCCGGCGGCGACCATGGCGAACGTCACGGAGGCGCCGTAGGCCAGAAAGGGCGTGCACAAAAAACCGCGAACGAGCAGATGCACGGTGGCCATTTTGGCTTTCTTCCCGGCATCCGCCGCGATCGCGGCCCCCATCTCCGCCGGCGGCACCGTTTCTATCACCCCGAATTCGGTCGGCTTCGCCGGTACGGAGCTAGCGGCGCTGGCGCTGGGATTTCCCGCTATCGGATTGCCCGACGGGTTCGTGACCGAGGCGTTGTCCCCGGCCGTTGGCTTCCCCTCCCGCCTGGATTTTCTGGAATCGCTCATGTCGTAAGCCTCCTCAATCGCAAACTAAATGCTGTGCTGTACAATTAACTGCCCTTTTTACCTTACGCTTTATGCCACGTTATTGGCCCGTTCCAGGGCCTTGCAATGCCGGTGGCGATGCCGGATCGACTCCCGTGATTAAAGTCTGCTTAATACTACATCTCTCACCAGCAATAAAAGTTACATTACTAGCCAACGAATAAAAGTCTTGCAACCGAAATAGGGTCTCCGCTACATCCACGTCGACGCTGATTTCCCGTGCGCCGCCGTTCATGCAATCTCCCGTGGTTCGGTGGCGGGCGCGTTGCGCTCGTTATGCCCGGCGGGCGCTTGCGATGCGGCGTTGGAGGGAACGAGCCTAGGGAGCGCAGCGGGCTGCACCTGCCTCGACGAGCGCTTTCGCAGGCTGAAACAGCGAGCGGCACGGTTGCCGCTCGGGAAGGGTCGGCATGCGCCGAATTGCATCTCCTCGGTGCGGGGGCACCCCGGCCCTGCAGCTTGAGGCCCCGACCTTGGTGCGGCCTGTTTTCCCACGGGCGAAATCGCAACCTGACGCACGTGAATGAGACGGGATTTGGCCAACATACTCGCTTTTCGTAACGCGACATTAGCGTGTCGCCTTACCCTGAGCCCAAATGAATGAAAAGGGGCTTGGATGCCGAAATTCTTAAACAGCGCCGCATACCACCGTACTAAATACGCGCAACACTATTTCAATATAGTGCCCTCATGAGCGTCCAGTCTAGTCACCATAACCGCATTATTTGCCATAGTCTGACTAAGAGTAGCATTCCTTCCGCTATACGCAATCCGTATCGTGGAGCCATGCCGATTAGAAGTATTTAATAGTTATGTTAATTCGGATTCGAATTTAAGGGATGCTAAAAGCTGTATTTATAATTCCTATTTAAGCCGCGGCGAGGTGACCGGCTGCCTTTCGGCTCGGCGGTTGCAGCTCGCTCGCGCCTGCTGGCGCGCGCGTTCAAAGGATTGACCGCATGGATGGGCTCGCGTATTGATAGGCGCCGTGGACATGAGATGCGTGTTGGGGGATTAAGGTCCACTCTCCCGAGTACCGCATGGAGGAAGAGCATGCGTAAGCAACTATTGACTGCGGCGGCGCTGCTGGCGATGTCGGTGGTGGGTACCGCCCTCGCCGATGACGATATCGGCTGTGGTGCCGGTACGATACTATGGAAAGGTCAGAGCGGTGTTGCGCCGAAAGTGTTGGCGGCCACCACCAACGGTATCCTGGGTAACCAGACCTTCGGCATCAGCTCGGGTACGCTGGGTTGTCAGCAGGGCGGGACGATTACCGCCTCGGCGCGAGTATCCATGTTTGCCGGCCATAATCTCGACGAGCTTGCCGCGGACATGGCGGCGGGTCACGGCGAGACCCTCGACGTGCTGGCGAGCCTCTACGGCATCCGCTCCGAGCGAGACAAGGCGGCGTTTCGTACACTGAGCCAAGCGCACTTCGTGCAGCTCTTCCCGGGGGATGACGTCACAGCCGGGCAGGTCTTGGCCAAGCTCGAGTCGTTGATGGCCAGCGACGGCCGCTTGTCGGATTATGTTCCCAAAGCCTGATTTTCTGTTCTTTCGGTCTAGATCGAACGCCGTGCCTTGATGGCGGCGGGAGATGAACGCCGAGGCCCCATCAGTGGCGGCCTCGGCGTTCTTTTTGGATTGCTGGCTCTCATCACGCCCTCATCCGGGGGTGCGGCGGCACTCGCGGGAGCGGCGGAGGCCTATCTGGCGGAGCTGCAGGCGCGCGCCGAGACGCTGCGTCTCGCCGAGAGCCGTCACTGGCACCGCCTGCTGCACTATCAAGCCGGCTGGCTGGGAGGCGCAGGATCCAGCACGGTTGTCTCGCCCTGGTTTTTCGCGGCGGTGCGCGGAGGTCATGATCCAAGCGCGGAGCTGCGGGCGACCCTGCGCGCGTTTTTCGAGGCCTCCGCGCGCTCGCCGCGAGAGGAACCGGCGCAATGCCTTTGGCCGGCGCGCTACGCTTGGTTGGACAGTCGGCTGCACTTCGATTCGCATCGGTTGCCGCGCCAGGATTGCCCCGAGCTGAGCCAATGGTTGCAGGCGTTGAATGTCGCCTCGGTGGCCGTCGTATTCCCGACCGCCTATCTCAACAGCCCCGCTTCGATGTTCGGTCATACGTTGCTGCGGCTCGACGCGCACGATCAGGGGCGGGGCCAACGGCTGCTTGCCTATGCCGTGAACTACGCCGCCAATACCGACGAGCGCAACGGCGTGGTGTTCGCCGTCAAGGGAATTTTCGGTGGATATGCCGGACGTTACGGGCTCAATCCCTATTACGATAAGGTCAAGCAGTACGCGCGGATCGAAAATCGGGATCTGTGGTCGTACCGCCTCGATCTCGACGCCGCGGAGATCGAACGCCTTCTGCTGCATCTTTGGGAGCTCAAGGGCGCTGCCCAGCCTTATCTTTTCTTCAGCCGCAACTGCTCATATGAGCTGCTGGTGATGCTCGAGGTGGCGCGCCCGGAGTTGAGGCTTGCCGAGCGTTTCGATTTCTATGCCATACCGGCCGACACGCTACGCGCCCTGACGGTGCAGCCGGATCTGGTCACGACGGTGAGCTACCGGCCTTCTCGTCGCACTTAAGCGGTCCACGAATATCGCCAGCTCTCAGAGCCCGCGCAGCGTGTCGCGCGTGAGGTCGCCAGCGGACAGCTCGGGCCGCGGGCGCCGGCGGTGGCGAAGCTTGCACCGTCGGCGCAGGCTCAAGCCCTGGAGGTGGCTTACGCCCTGGAGCAATATCATTTCGTCGCCGGCGAGCTGCCCCGTGCGCAAGCCGTCAAGCGCGCCCGGCGCATCCTGATGGCCCGCTCCCGGCTGCCGGTCAGGCGCGCGGTGTTCTCAGCGCCGCCACGCCCGGCCGTGGCCCCGGACAAGGGTCATGGCACGGCTCGAATTGCACTGGGCACAGAGGTGGAGCAAGGCCGCGAGGATGTTTCCCTGCGCCTGCGCCCTGCCTATCATGACCTTCTCGATCCGCCCGGCGGTTACCAAGCCGGTGCGCAGATCAATTTTCTCGACGTCGGCTTGGCTTACCGGCCGGGCCAGGGCGTGCGCTTACGCGACGCGCAGCTCATCGATATCGTCTCTATCAGCCCCCGCAGCGAACTGTTCTCGCCCATTTCCTGGCAGGTTGCCACGGGCGTTCGCCGGGCGCCCACGGCACCGCTTTTCGGCTCGCAGCCGGGAGGTCTCGGCTATTACCTCCAAGGCGGGCCGGGCCTGGCTTACGGGCGGCAGAGCAGCGTCCTCGGCTATGGATTCCTGCTCGGCAGCCTGGATGCCAATCCCGGCCTCGACAACACCTTCCGCCCCGGAATCGGCGCCAGCCTGGGCGTGCTCTCCTATCCGCGGGCGCATTGGTCGCTGCAGGCCGAGCTCGGCGGCTTGGGCTATGCCGCGGTAGCCAATCAGCACTACGTTTGGGCTCGACTCGGCCTGCAGTGGCAGTTGGCGCGTCATCACGGCGTGCGTCTGCAGCTCTCTCAGGAGGCCACCGAGCGGCGCGCCTGGAATCGCTTCAGCTTGAGCTACCGTTTTTATTACTGAATCGCCGCCGGCGCTTGCTGTGCCTTGCACGCACTGACACCCTCGCCGCTCAGGGATTTCCCGTCAGCAATAAATTCTCGGCCTTCTCCAGATTTTCCGGCGTTCCGTACAGAACCAGCACATCGGTGGCGAGCAACTGTGTCTTGGACTCGGGCTGCAGGCCGCGGATGCCGCTGCGTCGGATCGTGGTGATGGTTACGTCGATCTCCTCCAGACCGGTTTCGGCGATGCGCTTGCCGATGGCATAGCTGCCTTCGGGCAAGGTCAGCGCGTGCAGCTGTTCGCGGATTTGCCCCGTGCTCTCCAGGTCGGGACCCTGCTCGCCGTGAAAGTAGGCGCGCAGCAGGCGATAGCGATCCGCGCGCACCTCGCGGACATAGCGAAACACCCGCGACAGGGGAATCTCGAGAAGAGCGAGCGTGTGGGAGGCGAGCATCAGGCTCGCCTCCAGGATCTCCGGTACGATGGCCGTGGCACCGGCTTGCTCGAGATCCTCGAGTCGGGAATCGTCCCGGGTCCGGACCAATACCGGAAGTTGCGGCGTGCGTTCGCGAACATGCTGCAGCACTTTGAGCGCGGCGCCGGGACTGTCCAAGCTGAGGACCATCATCCGTGCTTTTTCGAGCCCGGCGGCTTGCAGGATGGCAAGGTGCGTTGCGTCTCCGAAGTTGACCCGCTCGCCGGCGACCTGGGCCTGACGGATCCGAGCCGGATCGAGGTCGAGTGCGAGGTAAACGATGCCTTCGCGCTCCAGGAACCGAGCCACGTTTTGACCCGTGCGACCGTAGCCGCAGACGATGACATGATCGTGGAGTTCCTGAGCGCTTCGCGCGATCGCCTCGGCGGTGGCGTTGTCGCGGCGCGCCCCGCCAACGGCGGCGATACGCTGACCGATGAGCGCGTTGTGCCGCACCAGCACCGGAGTGATGACCATGCTCAGGATGATCGTGGCCAGCACAAGCTGGCTGACATCGGGCAGGATCAGGCCGCTCGCCAGCGCGAGCGAGAGCACGGCGAACCCGAACTCCCCACCACCGGCGAGGATCGTGCCGGTTTGCACCGCCGTCCGGCTGTCCTCACCGCTGAGGCGGACCAGAACGTAGATCAGCGCCGCCTTGAACAGCAGCAGGGCCGCCAGCAAAATCAACACCCAATACCAGCTATCGAGCAGCACCCGCGGGTCCAGCAGCATCCCGACGGTAATGAAGAACAACCCCAGCAGCACGTCACGGAAGGGGCGG
The DNA here is from genome assembly GCF_059432795.1 of Nitrococcus sp. Taxonomy (NCBI): domain Bacteria; kingdom Pseudomonadati; phylum Pseudomonadota; class Gammaproteobacteria; order Chromatiales; family Ectothiorhodospiraceae; genus Nitrococcus; species Nitrococcus sp. Next base: position 19,519 of record NZ_JBXWZQ010000013.1, read on the forward strand.
ATATCGGCCTCGATCTGATGGCGATACTCCGTCTCGCTCAGCATGATTCCCGCGAGAAACGCCCCCAGTGCCAGCGACAGCCCTGCCAGCTGGGTCGTCCAGGCGGCGAGCAGGGCAACCAGCAGCACAGCCAGCGTGAAAAGCTCGTTGGACCGGGCGGCGGCGACCTCGTGAAACAAGGGACGCAAGGCCCTGCGGCCCAGCCAGATAATCAGCAGGAACACGCCGGCGCCTTTGATTAGGGCCAGTATCATCGCCTGCGCCAGCGGAACATTGCCGTGCGATTCATTGGCGAGAATCGGTATGAGGATGAGCAACGGTACGACGGCAAGATCCTGAAACAGCAGTACACCGAGCGCCTTGCGCCCGTGACGGGACTGAAGCTCGGCCTGTTCGGTCAGCTGTTTGATCACGATTGCCGTCGACGACAGCGCCAGCGCGCCGCCGATCACGATTGCTCCCGACCAGGACACCCCCAGATACCAAGCGACCGCGGCCGCGGCGACGCTGGTCACCAGCACTTGAGCGTTACCCAGGCCGAAGACTGTCCAGCGCATGGTGCGCAGCTGGGACAGGGAGAACTCCAGTCCGATGGTAAAGAGGAGGAAGACCACACCGAACTCGGCCAGCAGGGGAATGTTCAGGTCCTCGGAGACCAGTCCGCTGGCGGAGGGGCCGAGTGCGACCCCGACGAACAGATAGCCGATCACCGAAGGAAGGTCCAGGCGGTGGAAGACAGTGACCGCGACGACCGAGGCTGTGAGAAGGATCAGAACGTCGTTCAGAATCTCCACGGTGTACTGTCGTTCCTGTAAGTTAGGAGAGGTTGAGATCCTCGTGTAGCCTTTGCACTCGGCCTGCGGACTTGCAAAGTCGAGCCAAGCAGCGCGGCCGGGCCGCTTGATCTGGTATCGGTTGTTCGGCCGTGATTGCATCCTGGGCCAAAACGTGGGCGGATCGCCAAGCCGATTGGCCCGCTATCGGCTTTTGTACTCGTGCAGGGTAGATCGTGCACACGGGTGATTCGACGATTCTATCAGTCGAGCACGCAAACGACCGGCACACGGGTGGGCGATGCGGCGGACCGGAGCTTGCGATGGATCCTCGAGTTGATCGGCTGGCCGGGGCAGCCCACGCGCGCGGTGCAAGCGCTGTCAGTAAAGGATCGAGTCATGGGGCGATATCGCATCCTGGCGTTGGACGGTGGTGGCGTTCGCGGGGTGATTACGGCCGTGATACTGGAGCGTTTGCTCAGTATCGCTCCGGACCTCATCGATGCCGCCGATCTGCTGGCCGGCACCTCGAGCGGCGGTATCCTGACGCTGGGTTTGGCGGCGGGGCTTTCGCCGACGCGGCTGCGCGGGCTCTACGAGCGCAGGGGAGACGATATTTTCCATCACAGCCGCCGCGTCTTCGACGGCAAGGCGGGTCAGGCGCCCAATGCGGGTTACGACAACGTGGCGCTGTGCCGCGAGCTAAAGGACAGCCTGGGAGAATCGATCCGGCTCGGTGATCTGCAAAAACACGTGCTCGTGCCGAGCTTCGACCTCGACAATGAAGCGCCCGATCGCGCCGCGCGGTGCTGGGTCCCGAAACTTTTCCATAATCTCCCGGGTTCGCCCGACATGGACCGGCTGATCTATCGTGTGGCGCTCTACACGAGCGCCGCCCCGACGTATTTTCCCTCGGTGGACGGTTTCATAGACGGCGGGGTCTACGCTAATAATCCGAGCATGGTTGCGATCGCGCAGGCGATGCACTCCGGCGGTGGCAAGCGCCGCCCGATGCTGCAAGAGCTTCGCGTGTTGTCGCTCGGCAATGGGACCGTGGGGCGCTATATCCCGGGCGCACGGCACGATTGGGGGATGTTTCACTGGCTCGGCGCCGGGTTATTGGATCTTATCAATGACGCAAGCGTGGCCATTACCGATTTTCAGTGCCGCGAGCTTTTGCAGGAGCGGTATCTGCGTTTCGCTCCGTTATTGTCGACCGGCCGGCCCGTCATGCTCGATGAGAGCGCCAGAGTACCCGGGCTGGTGGACTACGCCGAACGCCTGGATCTCTCGGAACTCGCCCCCTGGCTGGCAGAGAATTGGTGAGCTTAGGAGTCAAGCGGTCGTCAGCGAATGCGATGCACACCGCCGTTGCCGCGTTGAGCGGAGGTATGCCATATGCGGGTTCAGATAACGATCCGATTCGGCGACAGTTTAAAAGTGGTTTCCGGCGAGTTTTTGTTGGCCTCGGCGGGCGTGTGATCACCGAGAGAATGAATGTGGCCGCTCTTCGCTGCACTCAAGTGCCCACCAATAGCTTGCCTCCCTGACAGCGTCAATCAGCTTGCGGAGAACCCCACGGCCAACCAATAATGCATAACGTGACGAATCTATGCCGTCGTCAGGGGCGCAACACTTTGAAAACTCTGATCAATTATCATCTCGTCATTCCGGCGAAAGCCGGATAAATCCGTAGGAACGGATTTGAACAGCTTCAGCTAGCCCGGAGGGCGCAAACCAGGGCGGGTTTGCGTAATCCAGTAAATTCTAGAGCCTGGACATCGGCCCCCGGATCGGCGTCCGGGGCAGGCTTCGCCGGTGTGACGAATAAATCAGATGCTCCCTTTATGCCCCTCATTCTGCCGCTCGCGCGCCAAATAATACATGAAAAGTGCCAGATATTAGGCAGCGCGTAGTCGAGCCGTAGTCCGGCCAGACGGTCGCAGAGTCGATTCTGCGGCGCAAAATGATACCTTTAGAGTTCCGTTATCCGGGAGTGGAAGTTGAAATCGCTGAATACGCCACCTATCGAGTGGCTTGGCGGGAGAAATTGGCTTCCGTAAAGCCGCTGTCGTTTCCCCGCCCGATAAGCCTCAATTAGCTTTTTTTAACCACACATAGTTAGATAACTGTTTAGGCTGCTTAGTTTACCCAGTTTTTGATGTCCAGGTCAGCCTTCTGCTTGCTGATACCATAGAATTTCTGGAACCTCCCGGCCAGCTCCCGTTCGTATCCCTTGCTGCAATCCTCATTGTCACTAGTGAGCATCCCCCACTGCTGCTGAACCTATCCCATGAAGATGTGCCAGTTGCCTGAGGTCTGATTTCTGTGCGTTCTAGTCTCTTCTACATTAATATTCAAGTACATTTTTGGCCTCCGCCATATTCGCTCGATTCGAGCTGAAAAAATGTTATATTGTACTCTTACAATAGAGAACAGTACAGGTCAATATAGACCTGTTCTGATAACAATACGGTGCGTATTTCCTGTCTTGACCTTAGTCCGGCGGGGCGGCTTATATAACGCCGATTTCACTGGAAAAAAAATTGCCCGATAGCCGTGCTGTAGGTCCTACGCGGCTCTGCCGGAGCCCTTGACCCCGCATTAACCGTTACGCGCTAACTCCATCGTATTATTCAGCCGTGCTCTTGAGCCTGTCCACAACCTCCCGCCCGGCATTCGTGAGCAACCGTTCCACCATCGACCGCTGAGTGACGCCATGGTGTTTGGCCAAGCGCTCGAGTTGCTGCCGACACGCCCCAAGTATGGGGTAACAGGAATGGTGCAGGATGCGTGCGTGAGGGGCTACCGCCAGCCGCGTCTTCGCTCAAAATTGCCGAAGGAATCGAGCAACCAGTTCATCGCCGCCGACGGACATCGTGCCCGGGCGCGTAAAGATGGGCGAGCCTCCCCCCCGGAACGGCAATCCCCTACCGGTTGCGTAGCTTTCCATACCGCGTGAGTAGGCCTGGTGGCGTATCCCTGGGATACTGGCCGGTAGAGCAGCATCTCGCGCGCCCAGATCCCTTCGCTCTACCCCCGTTTATAGCGCATCCTGCACGCCCCGAACCGCGCGTAACAGCTCGCCCGAACTTTCCGACGATGAGAACATGGGAAGATTCCGTATTGCGCGCGTGCTATAGCATCGTGCGTGGGGCTTCTCTGGCAACAGCAAAACGATTCAATGGGGGCGTGATGCGATTTCTTTTCCAGTTGCTTACACTGTTGTCGAGCCTTGCCTTCGCTGAATCCCTAACCGGGGTCGCCGCTATTATAAAAGGCGACACACTGGAGATCCGCAGCGAGCGTATTCGCCGGAACGGCATCGATACCCCTGAGAGTGCCCGGCTCTGCCGCAAACTGGAGTTGCCTGACAGAGGTCCAATGATCTTGTGCTCTTAGGCGGTAGGTTGGAATGTCGTGAGCATAGCGTTTGCGTTACCCCAGCGTGAGCAGTCGCGAGGGGAAGAACTCGCGAACAGCATCAGCCACGGCATAGGACTGGTCGCAGCCCTCAGCGCTACCCCGTTGCTTTTCCTGCATGCAGTACGGCGCGGGGATATGGGGTTTATCGTCGGCACGAGTCTCTTCGCCGCGACCATGGTGCTGCTTTATCTTGCTTCCACCCTCTATCACGCCCTCCCGATAGGCAAGGCCAAGCGTGTGTTTCGGGTCATCGAGCACTCGGCAATCTTTTTTCTCATCGCCGGTACATACTCGCCGTTCACACTGGGCGTGCTTCGTGGCGCGTGGGGCTGGACGCTCCTTGGGCTCGTTTGGGGACTTGCCGTAGCCGGGGCGGCGCTGAAGGCGTTTGATAGAATGTCCCATCCTGTCGTCTCCTCCGGTTTTTATCTGCTCATGGGGTGGTTAATTCTGATCGCCGTCAATCCATTGTATGCCCGTGTACAAGCCTCCGGCCTGCTCTGGCTTTTTGCGGGAGGCGTGGCTTACACGGCAGGGGTGGCTTTCTTCGCGGCTGATGCGCGCCTGCGGTACGGCCACTTCATCTGGCATCTGTTTGTAATGGCAGGTACCGCATGCCATTACTTCGCAGTGCTCTGGTATGCGGCCTAACAAG
>NZ_JBXWZQ010000014.1:0-23873 GCF_059432795.1 Nitrococcus sp.
GACCGGCTCCGGCACTTCGGCCGGGCGTCCGCCAAACGCCACGAGCCCCGCCACTCCACAGGTGGAGCGAATGGGGGCAGCGTTCTCGGCTAGAGCATCCAGATGCACGAAGAGATACCCGGGGAAGAGTGATTCGGTGACGGTTGCCAGCCGGCCGCAACGGCGCCGGCGCAGCCGGGCAAGCGGGCGGAAGACCTCGTAGCGCTGGTTGATCAGGTGCCGCTCGGCCCGCTCGTCCTCCCGCGGCTTGCAGTGCACAGCGTACCAGCGCCGCATGGTGGTTACTCTCCGTGTCGTTCATGCGATTGGGCCGGGCCGATTTCGGCGCGCAGCGCCTCGATTTCGTGGAGCAGCGCCTGGCGCTCCTGCTCCTTGCGCCGCAGAAAGCGCAGCGCGAGCGCGGCCTTCTCGGAGAGGCCCTGTGGGGTCAGCTTGTAGAGGTAGGCGCGCTTGTTGCGGCTGTTGCGAAAGTTCGCCGCCTTGACAAAGCCCCGTTCCATCAGCGCCTGCATGCAGTAGTTGACCCGCCCGAGGCTGATGCCGAGCGCGCCAGCGAGCTCGCGTTGGGTCATGTCCGGTTTTTGCTCCAGGTAGCGCAGTACCTGGAAGCGTAGATCCTCGGGGCGCATGGCTCGGTCTGCTGCTTTGGCTACTGCCCATCGCGGCGGCTCTCGCAGAGGCGCGCGGGGTCCTAACTGCGTTCAATGAATGAACAGAGGTTATTTACACCACAACCCGAGGCCAAAGACAAGGGGTCGTATTCAGAATGCGATGGGTCGGCGGGTCGAGGTGAGCTTGTCCGTCGCAACAGGCTTTGCGACGGTGCGCTATCTCTATCCAGCTCATTCTTCAGCCGGGACGGTTTGTTAAACGAGCCTAGCCTGGATGCCCAGAAATTCAGCTGCCTGATATAGGGCGTGATCCAGGGTGATGAGTTCGGCTTCGCTGTGCTCGGCGCAGGCCAGATGCAGGGCATCGAGCGCTTTGAGCGCCGTTTTCCGCCTGAGCAACCAATGATGGGCTCGTTCAAAAGCGCTCGGGGCAACCGGCCTGAGCTGAAATCGACCTTCGCTCACGTCCTCGTGAAAGGCTGATTCAACTCGGTTGGCCTGCGGCTCCGTCAACTCCCCTGTGCGCACCCACCGAGCCAATGCGGAAGCGAACTCCACCTGAGTGAGCTGGCTGAGCAACACGACTTGCTGCTGAGCCATGAGAAGACGTTGCACCGCATCGCTGGAGACCTCCTGGCGGTAATACGGCAAAAGAGCACTCGTATCCAGATAGAGCATCAGTAACGTTCGTCGTCACGTAAACTGCGCACCATCTCAGCAGCCGAGTGCGACATTGGCGGGAGGCTTTTCCGCAGCTGGCTTCGGTCCGGGAACGAGCCCCCCCTGCGCTCCGGCCCGATCAGCCGAGCCACGGGTTTGCCACGCCGCAGGATAATGACCTCCTCCCCTGTCTGGACAAGATCCAGTAGCTGAGAAATGCTCTCACGGGCGTCACGCACATTGATCGTCTTCATAAGCTTCGGCCTTTGTGTACAAGACTATTGTACACACGAGCACCCCACGGAGAAACCGGCGGAGGGCTTCAGTAAGGCACACTCTTGGGTGGGGGCGCCATGGCCTAACCGCTGACAGCGCTCACACGCCTGCTGCGCGCAAAGCTTCTCTTGCACCGCACTCGCAAGCGCAGAGCCTCGGAACGCACGGCTGCATTTTCTACAGCAGCTGTTGCCGGGTTACGGCGGCTGGATTACGATGTAATAGGTCTGCATTTCTGGTCTAGTACAATGTCTGAAGTCGGCACTTACGAAGCGAAGACACACTTGGCAGCGCTGCTGGATCGGGTCGAGCGTGGCGAAGAGGTAACGATAACGCGACACGGGCGACCCGTCGCTCGGCTCGTGCCAGTGGCACCGCCTAGCAGGTCGGATCTCGATGCGGTGTTCGACGAGATGGACCGGTTGCGCAGCGGGAATCGCCTCGACGGCCTACGTCTTCGCGAGCTGATCGAAGAGGGGCGGCGTTGAGCTTCGTGCTCGACGCCTCGGTTGCGCTGGCTTGGTTCTTTGAGGACGAGTTCAACAACTACGCTCAGGGCGTTCGCGCCGCGCTGAAGATGCAACGGGCTGTCGTTCCATGGCTCTGGCCCGTTGAGACAACCAATGCCCTAGCGATTGCCGAACGGCGGGGGCGAATCGGCGCTGCCAAGGTAGATACGGCATTGCGATTGCTGGCGGCGCTACCGGTCGTCGTGGACACTGTCGTACCCAGCCCCCCGCACCTGCTTGCACTCTGCCGCAAGTACCGGCGGACGGCCTATGACGCCCTGTATCTGGACTTGGCGTTGCGTGACCGGCTACCGCTGGCGACGCTGGACGACGGGATGCACCAGGCTTCTCTCGAAGCGGGGGTTGTCATCTATGAGCCGAGCTGACCTGTAACGGTCAAGCTCATAAGCCAGACGCAACACGCTTGGCTATTGCCCCTACTGTTTTTTGACAGGCGCACTGCTGAGTGGCGGGGTATCGTCTCCCCCTACCAGAGACCGCGAGGAGGCGCCCGAACCCGTTAAGCCGCGTGGAGTTCCCGCGGCGGTGCGCTGCGCTCCAGCTGTCAAAGGTGCAGACCGCACTCGGTCTTGGGCTTCCCCTGCCAGCGTCCGCTGCGGCCCTCGCCCTTGACGGTGCAGTGTGAGCAGCCGATCGACGCATAGCCCTCGGCGACCAGCGGATGAAAAGGCAGATCGTGGTCGCGAATGTAGGCGTCACGTTCTTCGCGGGTGACGTCGATCATGGGATTGAATTTGATCAGACCGCGGCGTTCCTCGAAGATCTGCAGCTCGGCACGGTGGTCGGTCTGCCAGCGCATCAGGCTGGAGACCCAGACATCGAACCCTTCTTTTACCGCCTCCAGCGGCTGAACCTTGTTTACGGCGCAGCACAGATCCGGATCGGTCTCGTAGAGACGCTCTTCTTTCGCGTAATGAAAATGATGCGGATCCGGCCGGATGTCCTCTACCCGAAGATTGTAGAGCTCGATGAGGTAATCGCGGTACTCCAGTGTCTTCGTGAAGTGGAACCCGGTGTTGATGAAGAAAATTTTCTGCTCCGGGCGGATGCGCGAAATGATATGCAGGAAATACGCGGAGGTGGCCGCGAAAGAGGAGGTCACCATGATTCGATCCGCCGCGAAGTCGAGATATAGACGGCGGATCCGGGCTTCGAAATCGAGCGGCGCATAACTGCGATTGAGCTGCGCCAGAGTCTCGGGGGATACGCCAGCGTTGTTGTTACCAAGCGCAACCGCCTGCTGCATTCCGCTCATAGATGGGAGATATCCTTTCTTTTCGTTGACCGATGGAGGCGATTCTGCTTTTAGGGCGGACGCCCTCGGGCTCCGCCATCGATGCACCGATAGCGTTCGATGCAGTGCAGCGGCCCTATTCTAAGGGCAACCATTCGCCTTGCGCCAGAGTCGAATGTCGGCATGCGCTCAGCGATGGCTCCCGCGGCAGCCGAATCAATGTGTTTGCGGTGAGCCGGCCTTCATCCGTGGCGCCCTTCCCATGCTCGGTCAGAACGCCGGCGTATGAACGATTCGGCTCAAGGCCAAATCCAATGCATCTGTCCAACAGAAGAAGCGCGGCGCCGTGGCGGACCCATCGAGCGCTGAGCCGGCGCTCGGCACCGCCGGCACACGGCGGAAAGCCAACCCAATCGAGGAACTGCGCCTGGCGCAAGCAGTCTATTCGGGTGGGAACTCTCCCTTTCCGTTTTTGATAGAAATGAGGAATAAAATGGACCTGATACGAATCATATTGGCGATACTGCTGCCGCCGCTTGGCGTGTTTCTGCAAGTCGGCCTGGCCGGCGCATTCTGGCTGAACATTCTGCTTACGCTGCTCGGCTATATCCCCGGAATCGTGCACGCCGTGTGGATCATCGCCAAGCGATGAATCGAAGCGACGCGTCAATTGCGCCCCTGTCGCCCGACGCGCTGAGGCGTGTCCGGCGATTGCAGCGTCTTGCGCGGTTGCTCGATAGCGAGTTTCGGCTACCCGGCACTCGCTGGCGCATTGGACTGGATCCGTTGATCGGGCTTGTGCCGGGAGTCGGAGATGCCGCAAGCGCGGCGATATCGTTGTGGCTCATCGCGGAAGCCGGACGGCTCGGTGTGCCATCGGGGACGCTGCTGAAAATGCTTCTGAATCTGCTGGTCGATACCACGGCAGGCAGTATCCCGGTGCTAGGGGACGTCTTCGACGCCGGTTACAAGGCCAATCTCCGGAATCTGGAACTACTCGAGCGTGCACTGTTCGACGCACGGACGTAATGGAGGCCGCGCAATGGTATTCTAGTGACGCCAATCCACCGCCGTTCGCTAGAGACCATGCTTGCCGAACCCATCAAAGCGCTCGTGGTAAGCCTCGCTCTGGTACCCGTGCTGGCAACGGCCATTCCCATAATGCGCCGCACCGACTGGTGGATCCGCTTATTCGATTTCCCGCGCCTGCAGATCGCGACGCTCGGCGCGTTGGCACTTGCGGCCTATCCGTGGGTCTTCGCGCACTCCGCAATCGACTATACCATCCTGGCCGCGGCGCTTACCGCGACCCTCTGGCAGCTCCACTGGATATTGCCCTATACGCCACTGGCGAGAAAACAAGTCCTGTCGGCGCACAACCCGGCGCCGCAGGAAACGCTCAGCATTCTGGTGGCCAACGTTCTCACTCCGAACCGGCAAGCGGACGAGCTCTTGCGGCTCATCGAAGAGGCGGATCCGGACGTTGTCCTCACCCTAGAGAGCGATGGGTGGTGGCAGCAACAGCTCGCTCCACTCGAGCCTTCACGGCCCTATGGCCTCAAGTGCCCGTTGGATAATCTTTACGGCATGCATTTGTATTCCCGCCTGGAGCTCATCGATCCCGAGATCCGCTATCTGGTCGAAGAGGACATCCCCTCCATGCATGCCAAGCTCGTATTGCGCTCAGGCCACCTCCTTGAGCTTCATTGCCTGCATCCCACGCCGCCGAGCCCCACGCAGAACGAAACGTCCGCAGAGCGGGATGCGGAGTTGCTGATCGTGGGAAGAGCGGTAAGCAAAGGCAACCGCTCGGTCATCGTAACGGGTGATCTCAACGACGTGGCGTGGTCCCGGACCACGACCTTATTTCGAAAAATCAGTGGCTTGCTCGATCCGCGTCTCGGCCGGGGACGATTCAGCACGTTTCACGCCAAGTATCCGTTTCTGCGCTGGCCGCTGGATCATCTGTTCCACTCGGACGATTTCACGCTGGTATCGATTCGAACGCTACCCTACTTCGGCTCCGACCATTTCCCGATCCTGATCGTGCTGCACCATGAGCCGCGGGCCGAGCCGCAGCAGCAAGCGCCGCTGCCCGATGCCGAGGAGCGCAGCCGCGCACACGAGAAGATCAATGCGGTCTCTCACAGGCCGCTGTGAGGCCGCTGGGATCAGATCTACACTCGGTCTGTCGAGAGGCTTGCTGCTGCAATGTTAGCGCAAGGACAAGCTCGATCGGCTGGCGCACCTCACCGCATCAGATTCAGATCCGTCACGAATCGCGGTAGTAATCCCGGTACCACTCCACGAAGCGCTCTACCCCAACCTCCACCGGCGTGCTCGGCTGATAGCCGACCTCCTCGCTGAGCGCGCTGACATCGGCCCACGTATCGGGCACATCCCCCGGCTGTAGCGGCAGCAGTTGCTTGTCCGCCTTGCGACCCAGGCAATCCTCCAGCACCTCAATGTATTTCAACAAATCCACCGGGCGGCTGTTGCCGATGTTGTAGAGCCGATACGGTGCCTGACTACTCGCCGGGTTCGGGTGATTGCTTTGCCACGTTGGATCGGGTTCCGCCGGTTTGTCGCAGGCACGCACCACCCCTTCGACGATATCATCGACGTATGTGAAATCGCGCTTGTGATGGCCGTAGTTGTAGACCTCGATCGGCCGCCCCTCGAGAATGGCGCGGGTGAACTTGAACAGCGCCATATCCGGCCGGCCCCAGGGGCCATACACGGTGAAAAACCGCAGCCCCGTGGTCGGCAGTTCGAAGAGATGGGAATAGCTGTGCGCCATCAGTTCGTTGGCGCGTTTGGTCGCCGCGTAGATGGCGAGCGGATGGGAGACGTTCTGCCGTTCGGAGAAGGGCATCCGGGTATTGGAACCGTAGACCGAGCTGGTCGATGCATAGACGAGGTGCTCGACCGAGTTGTAGCGGCAGCCTTCCAACACATTCATGAAACCGGCGACATTGCTGTCGACATAGGCGTGCGGGTCCTCAAGGGAATAGCGCACCCCGGCCTGAGCCGCCAAGTGGATGACGCGCTCGAAGCGCTCGTGACGGAACAGCGCCGCCATGCCCTCGCGCTCGGCCACATCGAGGCGCACGAAGCGAAAGCGATCCCGCCCCTCGATCCGCGCCAGGCGCGCCAGCTTGAGATCGACGTCATAGTAGTCATTGAGATTATCGAGGCCGACCACCTCTCGGCCGCGGTCGAGCAGATATTGCGCGACGTGATAACCGATGAAGCCGGCGGCTCCGGTGACAAGGACCTTCATGTTCTTAAACCTTTGACTGAGACGGGGCGGTCATAGCCGGCCATCCACGGTGTGCGCGGGGAACAGATACTTGATATCGTAGAGTACTCCGTGCGGCTTGAGCAGGGCGCGGACACGCGCTGCGCCCATCTCCCGAAACTGATCGTGCGCGACGGCCAGAATAACCGCATCGTACCGGGCCGGCAGCGGCTCGCGCAGTAGCGTCAGCCCGAACTCCGCCTCGGCCTCCTCGGGCTCCGCATTCGGATCGCAAACCTCGACGTTGGCATTGTACTCGCGCAGCTCGTTGACGATGTCCACCACACGCGTATTGCGCAAATCCGGACAATTCTCTTTGAAGGTCAGACCCATCACGAGCACGTTGGAATCGACCACCTGAAGCTTGTGCTGCGTCATGAGCTTGATGACCTCGGCCGCCACATAGCTCCCCATACCGTCGTTGATGCGCCGCCCGGCAAGGATCATCTCCGGGTGATGGCCGACCGCCTGTGCCTTGTAGGTCAGGTAGTACGGGTCCACGCCGATACAGTGGCCCCCGACCAAACCGGGGCGAAACGGTAGGAAGTTCCACTTGGTGCCGGCCGCCTGCAGCACGGCCTCGGTGTCGATGCCGAGCCGTTCGAAAAGCATCGCCAACTCATTGACCAGGGCGATGTTCACATCGCGCTGGGTGTTCTCGATGACTTTCGCCGCCTCCGCCACGCGGATGCTGTCCGCCGGATACGTACCCGCTGTGATGATCGATCGGTATAGGTCGTCGACGAACCGCGCGGCCTCGGGCGTGGAACCCGATGTGACCTTGACGATACTGGAGACGCGATGTTCGCGGTCACCCGGGTTGATGCGCTCCGGGCTGTATCCGGCGTAAAAATCGTGATTGTAGCGCAGACCGGAGACCTGCTCGATGACCGGCACACAGACCTCCTCGGTCGCGCCGGGGTAGACCGTCGACTCGTAGATCACGATGTCGCCCGCGGCAATCACCCGCCCCACGGTCTCGCTTGCGCTGCACAGCGGCCGCAAATCCGGCTGCCGGTAAGTGTCGATGGGCGTCGGGACGGTGATGATATAGACGTTGCGATCGCGCAGATCCGCGACGGACTCGGTATAGCGCAGCCGGCGGGCCGCGGCGAGCTCCTGCGGCGTTACCTCTCGGGTACTGTCCCGCCCTTGGCTGAGTTCGGCGATTCGCGCCCCATTGATGTCGAAACCGACCGTGTCGTGCTGCGTGGCGAATTCAACCGCTAGCGGCAACCCGACGTAACCAAGGCCGATGACCGCGATGCGGGCTTGCTCGAGCTGTATCATCCTGTGTTTCCCCCACTTTCCCTGAATCAGCACGCTTGCGCGTCATGGCGGCCAAGCCGCACTGGAAACCAGCTCACAAAAGGCGTCCGCGGCCCGGCAACCGCCAGAGCGAGCCATCGCTAGCGCTCGGCGCTTGCTCGCATCACCGCATTGGCTCGCGCGAGAAACTCTGTAAAGAAGGCGGCGAATACCCCCAACATAAGCCCCAGGACACCGGCAAGCGCCATAATCACGACCGGGCTCGTTCCAGTAGCCTCAGGCAGCCGTTGCGGCTCGAGCACCGCCCGGGTGGGCGTTAACGCGGCCGCTCGCGCCTCAATCCCCTGAATGTGGGCATGCTGCGCATTTTGCTCGACCACGTTTTGCTTCAGCTCGCGCGTGATCTCGTCGCGTTGCTCCGGTATCCGCCGGCCGAGTTGCTCCTGAAGGTCGCTAATGGTTTCCCGCAGGCTCGCGACATCTGCGTTGAGCGCAATAAGCTGCCCCTCGTCCGAGTCGCTTGCCGGGCGCTTGAACAGCGCCTCGCGCTGGCGGCGCAATTCCTGTAATTCGGCGCGCGTATCCTGCAGCCGTTGTTCGAGTGTCTCCGTCCAACCATCGAGGCGCTTGAGCTGCGCTTGTGACAGGCTCGCCTCCGCTTCTAGCTGCTGCAAGCGCGCTTCGGCACCCATGCGGTCGCGCTCGATGGCCTTCTGAGCTGCCTTGAACCGGGGCTGCAGATCATTTTGGAGTTGCTCGAGCACCCCTTGTAGCAGCCTGTGGTAGGTGGCCTGCTGCGCGGGCGGCCCCTCGCCGGTGACCACGATCAGCGCGCTGTCCGCCGGGGATCGCACCTCGAGCTTGAAGCCGCCCGTGGCCTCTCCACTCAGAACGCGACCGCGAGCGAGCGGAATGTAGGTCTCCTGAATCTTTGCGAGCACCGAGCCGACCGGCTCGATTGGCTGCAAGACATCACCGCTGAACACCTGGCCCACCTGGATCGTCGTCTCGTACTGGTAGCTCGGTGATTTGAGCAGCGCCCAGGCCAACCCAAGTAGCAGACAAAGCAGCAGCACACCGCCAACCACCCATTTACGGCGCACCAGAACGATCCATAGATCAATGAGGCTGATCTCATCATCGTCCGGCGCTCGCGGCAGTGGCCGTTTATCTGGAGCAAGGGCAGGGTATTCGGATGACACAGGGAATTCCGATGACATTGGCTTTGCTATTCCATGCAGGCGCTGTAAACGCAAAGCAGCTCAAACGCGGACTCTGCGAAGATGCGGGCATGTGCAGATCGAACTGCGCTTTCCTGCAATCGGCTCCAGCGGTGGGCGCCTGAGCCGCGCGCGATCGCGCGTTGCCTTTGAGGCACCTTGATTGCGCGGGCCAGCACAACACCCGTCCGTCTCGCCATGCGAGAGCGCCCGTCGCAATTGGGAATGACAGCTATATAACATGCTGGAGCCATCCCGGGAACTGCATACGCGCATGTTGGCGCAAGATGTTGGACAATGGCCGCCGCGAAGGCGGCCTAGCTTATCGAACCGAACGGGCATTACGCTGCTGAAGCTCGTCGAGAAAACGATCGAACCCGCCACGGCGAATCTGCGCGCGAAATGAGCTGCGGTAATTCTGCACCAGGCTGACACCACCGACGATCACATCGTAGACCTTCCAACCATGCGCCGTCTGGTGCAGCCGGTAATTTATCGGAAGATCCGGGCCGTCTGGCTGTTTGACCACTGTGCGGACCAGGGACCGGTTTCCGGAGGAGTTGATCTGCGCGCCCTCGAAGCTGACCGTCTGTCCAGAATACTCCGATAGGGAATACCCGTAGGTCTGCACGAGCAACTCGCGGAACTCCGTGGCAAAACGCTGGCGCTGCTGCGGCGTGGCCTGGTTCCAGCTCTGAGCAAGCACGAATCGGCTCATGAGCCGAAAATCGAAATGCTGGATCACCAGGTCCTTGACCTGCCCGTAAATGCGTTCCGGATGTTCTTTCAACTCCTCTTTATGCTCCCGGAGAAGCTGCAATACCTCCTCCGTGGTCTGCTTCACCAATTGATCAGGGGGTAGCGGTTTGGTCGTTGCGAATGCGGACGAGTTGCTGACCGTGAACAGCAAGAATGCGGCCGTCAAGGCCACGATCTGCCATATCCAACTCCGTCCTGCGGTCGAATTCATTGTCCTGCCTCCAAAGATTCGTTGCACGGGGTATGACCCGCCCATCCCGACGAAGACCACTCAACTCCCCCCTTGGCGCCTTGCCGGTGCGCATATCCGCCCGCCTCGCATGTTGCGAATCCGCATGTCCGCGCCCCCACCGCTCGCAGTTGCCGGACAAGCGCCAGGGCAGCCACGCCGCCCTTCAGCGCCCTTCCCGAGCCGCCTCGCAGCGCCATAGCGCTACGGCGCCGCAAGCTGCAGCAGCGATGCCAACGATCCGCTGGGAAGCGCCGCGCAGGCTGTCATTCCTGCGTCTCGGGCGACTCGCCCGGAGCTGCGGATTCCGGTGGCGAGGCGCGCTCATCCGCGTCAGAATCCTTCGCCGGCTCCTTGCCGGAGGACGGCGCATGAGGTCTGTACGCCGGAAACTCGGAAATCACCTTATCCCGGGAAACGTCGAGACGCACCTCACCCTCCTCGGTAAGCTGCACGCGCTGCCAGGGCACCTCGTAATTGTAGGATCCGTAGCCGAACACACCGCCGATCCCTATCACCAAGGCGCTGACTCGGCCGGAGGCTGGCGCAATCAGGACATTGACCACCTCGCCGAGGCTCTCTCCACTCTCGTTGCTGACCCTCTCACCGACTATGCCAATCGCCCCGGAACCCGGTACCGCCTGAGTCTCCTCCGGCTGTTCCGTCGGAACTTCGGGCTGGGCGAGAAGCGAAGGGGTCGTCATTAGAGCGAGGATGCCAAAAGCTATCACACCGGTCATTGATTTCGTTCGCATGGGATTACCTCCACTTGTGGCGGCGAGCGGCGTCGTAACCACTCCGAACCCGATTTCCGCGGGAAAAGCCGAATTGGGGACGGAGTTTTTATTTTGGCAAATTTTTTGCTTCTAAATTTGGCAATAGACGCTGCTCTCGGGGATGTTTTGTCGTAATCTCCCGACGGGTAGCTTATTGTCTTTTGGCAACAAATTGATCTTATTAGCGTATCTCGCGTCGTTGTCGGGTGACACCGCCTTCGGTCTTCCACCCGGTGGCGTCTTGCGGGCAGTTCGGCGTAACCGCTGCCCAGCGGGCCGGATCGGTTTGCGCGCTGCCCCGCCACGGGGTTGCGAAATCATGACGCTCATTATCAACAGAATACGGCGAAGTTCGCGTGACGTCCAAGTGGTTGAGGCAGCGCGCACATATCTCGCTTGCCTTGATCGCACGACTCGAGGTCAGGTGATGCCGACCGTATAGAATAGTCGGCACCGCGGCCTGTCGGGCAGCGGCGACAGCTTAACGCCGCGTTGCGCCGGCAGGCCTGACCGGGATCGCGAAATTAGGCACTATCCTATTGTTTTTTCAAGTTTAAAGCATGTTGGCGCAATAATTGCTTATCATTTGTGCGAGATCAAGGCTATGGCGCTAACAAGGAGACTCACCAGCATGAAAAACCTAACAACCGGTCTTTTAGCGGCCACTTTGCTTGCCAGCGCCCCGTTACTCGCGCTCGCCGCGGAGCCTCAAGCGCTGAACGGCCAGCAAGCGCAGCCGATGCCCAACCAGGACAATGGAGCGCCCGAACCGCAGGCGGGCTCCACACGCGATGGCAACGATCGGATGATGGGCGCTGACCCGGCCGATGAGGCGGGCGCAGGAGGTCGGGAATACTCCAGCGCGGCTAGCAGTTCCAGGTTCATTGAACGGCAAACCGAACAGCAGATGCTCGCAAGCAACCTTATCGGCTATTCAGTGACCAATTTGAAGAATGAGAACGTCGGCAGAGTCGAGGATCTCATCCTGGATCAGAGCCAGCGTCCGGTGGGGATTGTCATCTCGGTCGGCGGGTTTCTCGGGTTAGGCGCCAAGCATGTGGCCCTGCCATTGAGCGAAGTTCAGATCAACGGCCAGAACAAAATCGTCCAAGTCAGCCTCAGCAAGGAAGAGCTCGACAAGGCGCCGTCGTTTACGGCACATAAGGAGGAGCCGATGAAAGAACCGGAAGAAAGCTCGACGGGCCCGGACATGTAATTGGACGTTCTCAGGAAAACTTTGACGCAGGTGCCGCGCCCGCGGAAAGGCCGTCTTGCCCGAGATGGAATCCCCCTCGTTTCCAGCCTCCCCTCGGGCAATCGCTTTCGCGCAAATTGCACAACAATCGCCTGACTAGGAAGAAAAACGGCTAGCGCGTCGTTTTCCTCGACAGTGGCGTGTTGGGCGGCAGGGCCGGTAAACACGCGGCCTGTTGCGGAAGTCGCAAGGAGCCTACCGGCTCCGGAACCATTCCTGAAGCAGGCCGGTCCATAGGTCGGTCGAGCTGACCTCAGAATGCCGGTCAGCGACTTTGCGGCTGCCATCTCCCGCCGGCCGCCGTGAAGCATCGCCTTCTCAGTGCGTGGGCCTCTTGCCTGCCTCGGCGGCAGCGTTATCTGCGGGTTGTGCAACCTTAAGGGATGTTCGATGTATCGTGTCCTTGACGCTCTCTCGCTGCGTTTGTTCATCGCCGGTCTACTGCTTGCAACTTCGGCATCGGCGCAGAATGCGGGGGACGAACTTTTCGACCGCATCATCAAAGAAGCCCGGGAATTGGCGTCCGAACCCTATCAGCCGCCCCGACGCCAGCTGCCGGACGCGCTGACCCAGCTCACCTACGATCAGTATCGTGATATCCGCTTTCGTCCGGATCATGCGTTGTGGCAGGGGCAGGCCCTATTTGCCGTCCAGCTGTTCCACCTCGGGTTTCTCTACCAAGACCCCGTGACGATCCATATCGTTGCCGATGGCCAGGTGAAGCCTCTGAAATTCACTCCTGAGCTCTTCGATTACGGGAAAAACGAGAATCTGCGGGGCCACCTGAAGCAAGTGTCGGGTTTTGCGGGATTTCGCATTCATTACCCGCTCAATCAACCGGCGTACAAAGACGAGCTCATCGCCTTTCTCGGCGCCTCCTACTTTCGAATGCTGGGACGCGACCAGAACTATGGAATCTCGGCCCGGGCGCTGGCGATCGACACCGGTTTGCCCACGGGGGAAGAGTTCCCACAGTTCCGGGAATTCTGGCTGGTGAAGCCGGCGCCGAGGGCAACAACGATGACGCTCTACGCGCTGCTCGACAGCGAATCAGCAACCGGCGCGTATCGAATGGAGTTGATTCCCGGCAAAAACACGGCGCTGGAAGTGCAGTCGAGGCTGTTTGCGCGCTCCGATATCGAAAAGCTCGGCGTCGCCCCCCTGACGAGCATGTTCCTGCACGGCGAGAACCGGGTTACCTTCGCCGATGATTACCGCCCTGAAGTGCACGACTCCGACGGCCTGCTCATGCATTCGTCCGGAAGTGAGTGGATTTGGCGCCCGCTGACCAACCCGAATCAGCTTCGGATCACGGGGCTCAGGGACGAGAATATGCGCGGATTCGGGCTTGCTCAGCGCGACCGGGACTTCACTCACTATCTGGATTTGGAAACCCGTTTCGAAACGCACCCCAGCCTTTGGATCACTCCTCGCAGCGGCGACTGGGACACAGGCGCCGTGCAGCTCGTGGAAATACCGACCGGCGAAGAGATCAACGACAACATCGTGGCATTCTGGGTGCCTGACAAACCCTTCAACGCGGGCGATCAGCGCACGTACGACTATCGATTAGAGACGTTCGACTCCCGACTCGCCACGCAATCCGCTGCGCGTGTAAAGCGAACGCGTAACGGCTGGGGAGCGATTCCCGGGGCCCCTGACAAACCACCGCGCAGTCAACGCCAGCTCATCGTCGACTTCGTCGGTCGCGAGCTGCCCTCGGCCGCCACCCAGCCGGTGCAGGCGGTACTGACCAATTCCTCTGGGGAGATCATCCATAACACGGTGCAACCGCTGCCCAACGGGCAGGGATGGCGGGTCGCTTTCAAGCTCAACCCGGACGGCGAACGACCGGCCGATATGCGTTTGTACCTTACGCTGCATGGTCAGCGTCTAAGCGAGACCTGGAATTATGTTTGGTATCCCGATGCTCTGCGATAACGGTTCGCAAAACATGCACAAACTCCCGAGCAGCTACACGCTCCGGGTACCCGGGCAGCGGCTGCGTGTTCTGGGCTTCATTACGCTGATTCTGACGAGCACCGCGTTCGCCGTGGCGATGATGTTCGACATACTGCGGGCCAACGGAACGACGCTGATCGAAGGATCGATCCTGGTCCTGTTCACCGTTGCCTTCGCCTGGATCGTGGCCGCCTTTTGGACGGCGATGCTCGGCTTTACGCTTCGAATGCTGCGGCTCGACCCGTTGACGTTACGGCGACGTCGGACGCCACGGGCCGGCGATATGCCCATCGTTACCCGCACGGCCTTGGTCATGCCCGTGTACAACGAGCATACCGCCCGGGTCATCGCGGGGCTGGAGGCGACTTGCGAATCGCTGGTGGCAACTGGGGAGTCGGACAAGTTCGACTGCTATCTGCTCAGCGACAGCACGGATGCCAATGTGGCAAGCGAGGAAGAAACGGCATGGGCGGCCCTTCAGCAACGCTTGGCGGGCGTCTTCCGTGGCCGGCTGGTCTACCGGCGCCGCTCGAGTAACACCGGCCGCAAGCCCGGAAACATCGCCGATTTCTGTCGCCGCTGGGGAAGCTATTACGAGTACATGATCGTGCTCGACGCGGATAGCGTGATGAGCGGCGAGGCGATGGTCACTCTGGTTCGCACCATGCAAGCCAATCCGCAGGCGGGCTTGATTCAGACCGTGCCCATCCCGGTTCGCGCGCAGACGATGTTCGGGCGATTCGTGCAGTTCGCCGCCGAACTCTACAGCCCCATGCTCGCCACGGGGCTGAGCTTCTGGCAATCGGGGGCGGCCAACTACTGGGGGCACAACGCCATTGTTCACGTCCAGGCCTTCACCGAGAACTGTGGGCTGCCGACGCTTGCCGGTGACCCGCCGTTCGGCGGCGACATCCTCAGCCATGATTTCGTCGAGGCGGCCCTGCTGCGGCGCGCTGGATGGCAGGTCTATCTCCTGCCCGACCTGCGGGGAAGCTACGAAGAGGTGCCGAGCAATATATTGGATTTCGTCAAGCGCGATCGGCGTTGGGCGCAAGGCAATCTGCAGCATCTGAAATTACTCGCGGCACCCGGCTTGCGGCCACTGAGCCGGCTCAATTTCTTGCTCGGCGCGACTGCCTACCTGTCCTCCCTGCTATGGCTCATCATGCTGACGCTGAGCACGGTGGACGCCGTGGAACATGCGTTGACGGGAACCCAATTCTTCAGCTCGGGCTATCAGCTCTTTCCGAACTGGCCGATTGTCAAAACGCGCGAAATCGTCTCCTTGCTGTCGATCACCATCGGGATGCTGCTCCTGCCGAAAACGCTCGGCATCGGATGGTGTCTGCTGCGTCGGCGTCAACGCCAGGCATTCGGCGGCAGCGCACGCCTGCTGCGGGGCGCGCTGGTCGAGACCGTCTTCGCCGTATTGATCGCACCGATAATGATGACCTATCACGCCTATTTCGTCGTACTCATATTGCTTGGTCAGCAAACCTCGTGGGGCCCCCAGGAGCGTATGGGGCGCCGCATTGCCGTGACCGAGGCGCTGCGCTACTCGATGGCGGGGACGCTGGTGGGGCTTCTCTGGGGCGGCGCGACCTGGATTGTGGCACCGCAGTTTTTCTGGTGGCTGCTGCCCGTGCTCAGCGGCTTGGTAATCGCGGCGCCTTTGATCAGTCTCTCGAGCAGTCCGGCACTCGGCGAGCGCCTGCGCCGCTGCGGTATCTTCCTGGCACCCTCGGAGACCGAGGTGCCCATGGTGCTGCAGCGAGTCCAACGACTGCTTGCCGCCCGCACGGAGAACACGCCATCGCCTGGCTGGAAACCGTCTCTCCCACCGGTTCGCTACCGCGAGATGCCGCTGCAGGCTCTCGCGCGTCGGTCACCAATCAAAGGAGACGAGGGGCAAATCTGGGTCCGGCGAAAAACCTGAGGCTGTGACGATCGTCTGCCTGCCGACGCTCGCTTCGACCTTCCGGGCGCCGGCTGTGGTGCCCGCGGGGTCATTCCCCCGGCAAGTGCTTGCATCGCTTTGGAGTGCGTGCGAGGCTTGGCCTCGTGCGATCACCCGCCTTACCGCTCAGGCTTGATTCCAATAGCTCTGCGCTTCATCGCTAGCAGGAGAAATTCCATGAAAGTCATGATCACCGTTACTTCCGGCACCGATGACCCCACGCGGGCCACACTCGGCGTGCTGGCCGCCAAGGCGGCCGTCGAACAAGGTCATGACGTGACAGTGTGGCTCCAGGGCGAGGCCGCCACACTCGCCAATCGCAACGTCTACCCCTCGATAATCGGCGTCAACATGCCGTCGATGCAGGAGGGCCTGGAATTCCTCGTCGCCAACAAGGTGCCTTTGTGGGTGTGTCAAGCATGCGGCAAAGGTCGTAACGTCGGTCCTGAAAACTGGGTCAGCACAGCCACCTACAAGAAGATGGGGGATTTCGTCGACGCGCTCCTCAGCATGGATAAAAACATCGAATTCTGATGAGCCTTCCCGTTTCGCGACCCGTACCCGCCATGCAGCTTGCGGGAGAAGACCCAGCCCAATTGACGGAGGTATTCGACTTATGAGCGCCGTACTACAGCTCACCGACCAAAACTTCCAGTCGGAGGTCCTGCAAGCCGACTGCCCCGTGCTCATCGATTACTGGGCGGAGTGGTGCGCACCCTGTAAAGCCATTGGCCCCATGATCGAAACCCTCGCTGAGGAGTACGCCGGTCGCGCGAAGGTCGGCAAGCTAAACGTCGATGACAACCCCGATACGGCGATGCGTTACGGGGTAAGAAGCATCCCTACGCTGATGCTGTTCAAGGACGGCGAGGTGCAGGCATTGAAGATCGGCGCGGATTCGAAAACTGAGCTTGCCGAGCTCATCGACGCCCATCTCTAAGCGATGGAATGGCCTCGCCGGCCGCTGGCCCCGCGCTTCAGAAACCCATCGACAACGGCACGCTGACGCTGACCAGCAGATTGTCGGCGCCGGGATTGGAGCTGTGAATGAAAGCGTTGGAAATATGCGTGTAGGTCACGCCCAACCGCGTGCCCGCAGGCAGCCAATCATTGCTTTTCAGCTGATAAAATAGCCCGGCGCCGAGATGGAATTGTAGGACGCCACCCAGATCTTTGCTCTGCCCCCGCGCGTAGCCGCCGATACCGGCCGATGGCAGCAGATAAACATTATCGAACACGCGCACGGCCGCATAAGCACCGCCATACCCGAAGACCCCGCCGTCCGTATTGGCCGATAGGCCGAGCATCGGGCCGATTCCTTGGAACCGCGAGGTCAGGGTGCGCTTGAAAAGCCGGGGCGCAGCATAGTATTGCAGACTCCCCATGAGCGATGCGCCCACCTGATCTCGTACGCCGAAAGCGCCGATACTAGCGGCGAGGTGTGCCGGTGGCCCGGCAGCGAGGGCATATGGGGTGGAAAATAGAGACAAAATGGCGAAGAGCAGTCCCGCTCGCGGGGGCATGACCAGCTCCTTGTGCTACTAGACAGGCACCCACCGCGAATTCAACCGCCTTGGTGAGCACTGATACACATTTGAGTAAACTCTCAACGTAGGGGTTCCCGAGCCGCACAGGCTTCACGGATCGCTCGGCCCTTCCATGGCGTGGGAGTTCATGCCGAGACGCCCACCGCGGGCGTTCGTTCAAGCGCGGGTAAGTCGCGGATCAGTCGCACTCAGGCAAAACGAAGCGTTTACGGCACCCCCCCAGACGTCCGGCATGCACAGCCCGGAGGATCAATCTGCATTCGGCCAGGTGACCTGAATGCCGGAAAATGCCTGGTACTGCCCGGAAGCACTGCTGGCCGCGCTATCGGCGTATCGGTAGCTACCGCTGAGCGAGAGCGTCACATTCGGTTGATTGCCCCGCGGCTGGCGAAGCGTCCAGTCGAGCGAACTCTCCAAAGCCACCGTCTCGTCTCTCACCGGCTCACGGGAACTGCACCGGCGATACGCCCTGAAATGCAACTTGGCGGCCAGCCGTTCCGGAATCAGTGACGCCGATCCACCAAGCATCCCGGTCATCGTCCGGAACTCGGAGGAGCCTCGGCTCTCAGCAAAGCTCCAGCGCAGCATCGGGGTCAAATCCAGCCACCCATACCCATCCAGAGGCAGGTACAAGTTCAGTTGCGTGAGGTTTTTCTCCAGGTTGGCGTTATTGTGTTGACCGAGCACAGCCTGCCGCGAATGCGTGTAGCTCACCTCCCACCACCACGGTCCCGGTGTGAAACGCGCTGAAAGGCTTGCCGTATCGGTGTAGCGGTCGGCCATGTCGACCCCGTTAGGCTGGGACGCCTGTGCGAGACCGGTGCGCTCGTGTTTTAGATTCAATGTGTAATTCGGTGCGGCGAACAGCCCACCAAGGCTCAAAAATCCAAGCGCCTGCCGAGGCGCATAGCGCAGATCGGCCGTCATTTCGTTCATGCGCAGCGTCGGCACGCCGGGGTCATCGGCCACGTTATTCGTCGCCTGGGCGAAACCCAAGCGGGCATCGAAGTCCTTCCAATGGACGTCGGTGGCGATGCGCGCGGTTGCTCTATCGCGAGAAACGTCGCCTGCCGTAGGGCTCCAAAACGCACCCCCTGCCTGTTGCCAACTCACGGTCAACCCCCAGGAGAGCGGACTGCTGCCGAGTAACCGCGACTGATCCGTGTAATCCGCCAGCAGCGTATAAGCCTGGTCGGACTTCCGCTCGGGCAGCGCTCCCCAGGCCATTCGATTCTTCCGGCTCTGCGCGTATTCCGCATGCAATGTCAGTCGCTCACTGAGCCAGCGGCTATTGAGCGCCAGACTCCATGCCCGGTTGTGACTCGCCGCCTGAGTGCCGACCGCGTGATCAATATACACGCCGTCGATGGTCAATCGCTTGGCGTTCTGGCTTAACGGGAGCACGCTCATGCCCACCCCCTGCGCGCCCTGATCCGTATGATTCAACCAGAGGAGGCCTTGTTCGTAGCGCAATGTCGGATCGCTGCGTCGGCCCAACCCGGCCAACTGCGTGTGCAGCTCACGGTCGTCTTCACGTGTCCCCCGGTCCGCGCCGGGCAGCATCGGAAGTTTGGAGTGAGAAACGGACGATTCCGCAGCACTCTCATAATTTCCGTTGGCCAGCGGGTCGTCCGTCGCTGACATGCCGTTTCGATCGACCTCGGTCCTCGAGCCGTCCGTCTTCGCCATCGTCCCCGAGGCGACCCCACCGCACAGAATCGTCAAAGCGACCAGGCAAATGCCGATAGCCCACGCCGGCGCGCGGACCGCGTAGCACGACCTTAAGGCCGCAGCCTGCAGGACGGCTGCGCGCAAACCGCACAGCCGCGGCTCCCCCATCGTGCTGATGAGCAATTCCAAACGCTTGCGCCCCATCGCCACTTCGGGCGGCCCATAGCCGCCCCCCCTCGATCCATGATCGCTCCGGACCACGCTGCTGATGTTTTTATCGGCGGTGGCCAACCTCTTTCTCATTAGCATTGTCGGAATTTCGAAAGGGGAAAACGCGAACTGGTCGCCGATCCTGATGAATCAACAGTCAACGGGTACCGAATTTGTGCAATTTTTAACAGTTCACCTCCTCAACGCTGGCCGTAGGCGAAGTGCCGATCCTACGACTTCGATGCCTGAAGGCATCACGGAGCGCCGTGACTAGGCCGCTCGACCCGGCTTCGCGTTATCAAGCAAGTGCCTTAGCTCACCGCCTCAGGCATGGCGACACATCACCGTCGCCAGAAGAAAGCATGTGTCACCGGTCAATATCCGCATCTGCGGTAGGGGTCGTCGGGTGAAATGATGCTCAGAGGGTGGCGCGGCGCGCCCTATGGGGGTCGTAATGGAAAGGTGGCATTGGCGAGGGCTTGCAAGGATGGGCGAAGGAAGACTTTCCCGAAGGGGCTCGGCGGCACCGATCCGTAACCAGCGATTGCGAATCGGTGCGCCTCGGTCGGTAACACCGCTCTCGGTCACAGGCCGGATGATTCCGGAAGACCGGACCGCGCGCATGAGCCGCGGTGTTATGGAAAAGAGGGTGCCGCTCGTCTGGTGCGCGATTGCCCAGAAAAATTCGCAGCGCCCCGGCTCACTCCGGCACGCGCTTAGAAGGGGATATCGTCGTCGAAATCCTCTTGCGGCATTGTCTGTGCCGTCTGCGGCTCGGGTTCGCGCGCCTGATAATCGCCGCCACGCGTGCGTTCGCTGGCAGAGGCCTCGGCACGGCTGTCAAGCATCTGCATCTCGTTCGCCACAACTTCGGTGGTAAAGCGGTCCTGCCCATCCTGAGCTTGCCACTTGCGCGTCTGCAACCGCCCTTCGATATAGACTTTGGAACCTTTGCGCAGGTATTCACCGGCAATTTCGGCCAGGCGCGCGAAGAAAACCACCCGATGCCATTCGGTGCGCTCCTGTTGTTCTCCGCTTTGCCGGTCCCGCCAGACGTCCGTGGTGGCAAGGCGCACGTTGGTGACAGCGCTGCCGTTGGGACTGTAACGAACCTCCGGGTCTGCACCGAGGTTGCCGATCAGGATTACCTTATTGACGCCTCTGGCCATTCTAATCCTCCTGCTGGAAACGAATATTCGTGGGTAGCACCGCCGCGAGGCTTACCGGGCCCGATCCGTCGAGCCGCACCAGGCGTTTCTGCCAGACCAAAAAACCTCGGCTCTCTTGGCCTCTCATCGGAAGACGGCTCCTTCAGCGCGTTGCGCCGGACCGTTTCATCCGCCGAAACCGAACCCATGCTCCGCCGCTGCGGCTTCCAGCCGTTCGTGGAGCACCGCTTTGTCATCCGCACCGAGGAAGCTTGCGTCGATCGCGTTACGTCCCAGCGTGAGCACCTGCGCTGGAACCAGCTCCAGCGCTTGGCGCACAGCGAGAAAATTCTCGGTTATGTATCCGCCGAAATAGGCGGGATCGTCCGAGTTCACGCACACGCAAAGACCACGCGCCAACATTCGGGAGAGATTGTGCGAAGCGAGTTTGCCAACCACGCGCAGGCGCAGGTTCGACAGTGGGCAGACGGTGAGTGGAATCTGCTCGCGGACCAAGCGCTCGACCAGCGCCCCGTCCTCGAGGCAACGCACCCCGTGGTCGATGCGCTCGACATGAAGTGCATCCAGAGCCCCCCAAATATAGTCGGGTCCTCCCTCCTCACCGGCATGAGCCACCGCCCTCAATCCGGCGGCACGTGCTTCGGCATAAACACGCTGGAACTTCTCCGGCGGATTACCCACTTCGCTCGAATCCAACCCTACGGCCGCGAAACGATCGAGGTACGGCTGTGCCTGCTCCCAGGTAGCGAACGCGTCCGCTTCGCTCAGGTGGCGCCAGAAACAAAGGATAAGCCGTGAGCTGATACCAAAGCGCTGCTCGGCGGCCGTGAGAGCCCGGCTGATACCCTCGACCACGGTCGCAAAGGGGACTCCGCGCCGCGTGTGTCCCTGAGGATCGAAGAAGATCTCCGTGTGCACTACATTCTGTTCGGCGACTCGTTCCAGATAATCCCAGGTAAGGTCGAAGAAGTCCTCTTCCGTGCACAAAACGCCCATGGTCGCGTTGTACAAATCCAGAAACGACTGCAGGTTCTCGAACTCGTAGGCGCGTCGCAGCGCCTCCACATCGGCAAAGTCAAGCGAGACACCGTTGCGCCGGGCGAAGCGAAACGCACTCTCCGGCTGTAACGTCCCCTCGATATGCAGATGCAGCTCCACCTTCGGCATGGCCTCGATGAACCTATCGAGTGCCTCGTCCCGGTCATGGCTTGCAGTGCGGGTCACGCTGTTGCTCTCCTGCGAGATACTCGGCCTCGCCTCAATACAATAGCTTGTCGGGCTTGTCCTGCCACGCCCGGAATACGGCAGCGGCCTCGTCCCTGAGCAGACATTGCGCCGGGATACGGCGCTCGCTCAACGGCAAGGCAAGCTCCTCGTATACGACACTGTCGTCAAAACCGATCGCGGCGGCATCACCACGGGTATTCGCATAGTAGATGCGCTCCAAACGCGCCCAGTAGATTGCACCAAGGCACATTGGGCAAGGCTCGCAGCTCGTGTAGATCCAGCAATCGATCAGCTGATACGCGCCCAGCGCGCGACAGGCCCGGCGAATGGCGACCACCTCGGCATGGGCGGTCGGGTCAACGGCGCTCCAGACCCGATTCCATCCCTCCGCGATCACACTGCCATCGCGCACGATCACTGCCCCGAACGGCCCGCCGGAACCGGCATTCATTTTCTCATAGGAGAGATCAATAGCGCGTCGCATGAAGGCCGCATGATCCATGTGGCTATCTCCCAATCAGCACCGTCGATACTCCGCCAAACCGGGGCATACCTGCGCAGCCATCAACGATAGAGAGCACGGCCCCGCGCGGGTAAACTGCGGGCCATTCTCTTGCGGCCTCGATGCACCCGCTCAGCGAAAGGCCGGTTCATCGAAGCTGCGCAGCTTGCGCGAGTGCAGCGCGTCGACCCCACCTGCTTTGAGTATACGGATGGTCTCCAGGCCAATGGACAAATGCTGGTTGATTCGGGTGCGATAGAAAGCGTTGGCCATACTACGCAGCTTGAGCTCGCCGTGCATCGGCTTGTCGGAAACGCACAACAGCGTGCCATACGGGACCCGGAGCCGGAAACCGTTCGCAGCGATGGTTGCGCTCTCCATGTCGACCGCGATGGCGCGCGATTGGCTGAATCGCTCGTAGAGCTCCTCATAGCGAAATTCCCAGTTCCGGTTGTCAGTCGTAGCCACGGTACCGGTGCGCAGGCGGGTTTTAACGTCGGTGCCCGTCAAACCCGTTATCTGCACGACCGCGCTCTGCAATGCAACCTGAACCTCGGCGATGGTCGGCAGCGGCACCCACAGCGGCAAGTCCTGATCGAGCACATGGTCTTCGCGGATATAAGCATGGGCCAGGACATAATCACCGAGCTGCTGAGATCGGCGCAGCCCTCCGCAGTGGCCGACCATGAGCCAACAATGCGGGCGCAGCACCGCTAAATGGTCGGTCACGGTCTTAGCGTTGGAAGGACCGAAGCCGATATTGATGAGCGTGATGCCGAGTCGATCCTCGCGTACCAGATGATATGCCGGCATCGGCGGCAAATGAGCAGGCGAGTGGCTCGTCGATGAGCGCTTGCTGAACCGGGGATTGGCAGTAACCACATCGCCTGGCTCGACGAAAGCGACGTACTCGGAATCCTGCTCGACCTGCTGATGGCCGTAGGCGATGAAGTCGTCGACATACCGCTGGTAATTGGTGAACAGGACGAAGCCCTGGAAATGGGACGGGTCCGTGCCCGTGTAATGATGCAGTCGTTGGAGGGCGAGGTCGGTGCGCTGCGCCGGAAACAGCGCCAGCGGATAGGGATGCCCCGGTGGGGTGCGGTAAGTGCCATTGGCAATGGCGTCATCGATTTGCCCCAGGTTGGGCAGATAGAACACGGACTCCATGGCCTGCAGCTGCTCGCGTCCGAGATCGGCGGTCGCCTCCTCGATTACGAACGGTAATGGGATTGCCTGCCGGCTCACGCCGACTTGCACCGGAACACGGTGATGCTTGAGCAGTAGCTCGATCTGCTCGCGGTAGTAGTCGGCAAAAAGATCGGGGCGCGTCAGCGTTGTCCCGTGCACGCCGGGGTTGCGCAAGCTGCCATACGCCGGGCGGGCAACCGTTACCAGATGCTCGGCGCCAATCTCGACACCGATATACGGATAACACGCATCCAGTGGCGGCTGCACCGCGTGGTTGCCGGCGACGAATTGCTGATAGCGTTGCCGGATACGCTCAA
>NZ_JBXWZQ010000015.1:0-17953 GCF_059432795.1 Nitrococcus sp.
CGCGCAAGCGCCTCGTGCAATCGCGGCGTGTTGACCGTGAAGCCACGAATGGCCTTTTCAGCGAGCACACGGCTCGAGCGCGCCAACACATCTATGCTCTGGAGCAAATTATAAGCGATCAACGGCAGCATGACGTTGAGCTGAAAGTTCCCCGACTGTCCGGCCACGGTGATGCTCAGGTCGTTGCCGATGACCTGCGCGGCGACCATCGCCACCGCCTCGGGAATCACCGGATTGACTTTGCCCGGCATAATGCTGCTGCCGGGCTGCAGCGCGGGCAGCGTAATCTCACCGAGCCCGGCCAGCGGCCCGCTGTTCATCCACCGCAGGTCATTGGCGATCTTCATCAGGCTCACCGCCGCCCCCTTGAGCTGAGCGGAGAGCTCGACCGCCGCATCCTGGCTGCTCAGGCTCTCGAAGTGATTCGCGCTGACCCGAAAGGCGATACCGGTCTGCTCGCTGAGCAGCGCAGCCACTTGGGAACCGAGCTCGGGATGGGCATTGATGCCGGTTCCCACGGCGGTGCCGCCCTGCGCCAGGGCATGCACCCGCTCGAGCGCATTTTCGATCCGCTCACCGGCGTGGCGAATCTGCGCCGCCCAGCCGCCGATCTCCTGGCCGAGCGTAACCGGCATCGCATCCATCAAGTGCGTGCGCCCGGTGGTAGTGACGTCTGCGAGTTCCTTAGCGCGCGCCTCCAGCGCCCGCGCCAGCTCCGCGAGCGCCGGCAACAGGTTTTGCTCACACTCCAACGCGGCGCTCACATGAATGGCGGTGGGGATGACGTCGTTGCTGCTCTGCCCCAAATTCACATGATCGTTCGGATGCACCGCGATCCCGGCCCGCCGGGAGGCCAACCGCGCGATCACCTCATTGGCGTTCATGTTGGTGCTCGTGCCCGAGCCGGTTTGGAATACGTCCACGGGAAAGTGCGCATCGTATTCGCCCTGCGCCACCGCTTCCGCGGCATGGACGATGGCATCGGCAACGGGCTGGTCGAGCTCTCCGAGTCGGGCGTTGGCGCGGGCGGCGCTCGCCTTGATCAGCCCGAGGGCACGAATGAAAGCCCTCGGCAGACGCAGGCTGCTGATGGGGAAGTTCTCGACCGCCCGCTGGGTCTGCGCGCCGTAAAGGGCGTTCCCAGGGACTCGAAGCTCGCCCATGCTGTCCTTCTCGATTCGATAGTCCTGTTCGCTCATGCCCGCTCCTTCTGTGTTCGCTGCACGCCCGGAGTGGCTACACTCCGGGGTGCGGTCCTACCCTGGCGGGTATACAATACGTTGCTCGTTGACTGAACCTGTCGCTGCGACGACTACACTCTACCCCCAATTCCGGTCGATCACCCTGATACTCACGCCGAACGCATGGATTTAACCCGACTTACGGCCATCTCTCCTGTTGACGGCCGCTACGGCGAGAAAACCGCCTCGATGGCGGCGCTGGTGAGCGAATACGCGCTCCTGCGGCAGCGCCTCACGGTAGAGGTGCGCTGGCTCCAGGCGCTGGCCGCCGAGCCCGCGATCACGGAAGTCCCGGAACTCTCGCCGGAGGCACAGCGCTTTCTCGAGCGCATGATCGAAGACTTCGACCTTCCGGCCGCCGAGCGGATCAAGCACATCGAGGCCAGAATCAATCACGATGTGAAAGCGCTCGAGTACTTCCTCAAGGAACGCCTCGCCGAGCACCCCGAGCTGGCGGCAGTGCAAGAGTTCGCGCATTTTGCCTGCACGTCCGAGGATATTAACAATCTCGCCTACGCGCGCATGCTCAACGCGGTGCGCGAGCAAGTGCTGCAGCCAAGCCTCGATGCCCTTATCGAGCGACTGCGCGCGCTTGCGCACGCCTATGCCGGGGATGCCATGCTCGGGCGCACGCACGGGCAACCGGCCTCCCCGACCACACTGGGCAAGGAGCTGGCCAATGTCGTGCGCCGACTGGAGCGCCAGCGCAAGCAGCTGTCGAACACCCTGCCGGGCAAGATCAACGGCGCCGTGGGCAACTACAACGCTCATGTCTGCGCCTACCCGGAGGTCGATTGGCGCGCGCTCACGCGTCGCTATATCGAGGGGCTGGGGCTGGAATGGAATCCGTACACGACTCAAATCGAGCCCCACGACGGGATCGCCGAGTTCTTCGATGCCCTCGCTCGACTGAATACGGTATTGATCGATCTGGCGCGCGACATCTGGGGTTACATCGCGTGGGGCTACTTCAAACAGCGCCCGATCGAGAGCGAAGTGGGCTCTTCCACCATGCCGCACAAGGTCAACCCGATCGATTTCGAAAACGCCGAGGGCAACCTCGGGATCGCCAATGCGCTGCTCGGGCATCTGGCGCGCAAGCTGCCGATCTCGCGCTGGCAGCGCGACCTGACGGACTCCACGGCGCTGCGCAACGTCGGGGTCACCCTGGCCTATTCGCATATCGCCTACCAGGCGTTGTGCAAGGGGCTGGATAAGCTTGATGTCGACCGGGAGCGGTTGCGCGCCGATCTGGATGGCAACTGGGCGGTGCTTGCCGAGGCCATTCAGACGGTGATGCGCCGGCACGGCATCGAGGCACCCTATGAGCGTCTCAAGGCGTTGACCCGGGGACAACGCGTGGAACCGGCCGCCCTGCAGGCATTCCTGCGCGAGCTCAACCTGCCCGAGCCGGCGCGGCGGGAGCTGGCGAATTTGACACCCGCCACCTATATTGGACTCGCTGAGCGCCTGGCACGGGAGGTGTGACATGGCGGTGGGGAGGCTGCTAAGAGGCAGCTGGCTCGAGCTGGGGCACCTGGCGGCACCGGTGCGCCGATGGGTCTTCATCGAAGAGCAGGGCATTGCCGTTGAACTGGAGTGGGACAGCTTGGATCAGACCAGCCGCCATCTGGTCGTCGTGACCGATTACGATGCGCCAATCGGCACCGTACGGCTCACCCCGAACGCGCACATCGGTCGCATGGCGGTGCTCCCGGCCTGGCGCCGACGCGGCATCGGCAGGCAATTGCTCCAGGCCGCCCTGGAGGAAGCCGCAGAAGCCGGGATGCACACGGTGGCCTTAGCGGCGCAATTGCCTGTGATCGCATTCTACGAGAAGCTTCGGTTCGAACCTTACGGCGAGATTTTCCAGGACGTCGGCATACCGCATCGAATGATGCGACGCGCGCTTTCGGATCATGCGCCATGATCCGCGCTCAACGCCAAGCCGACTTGCGCTGAGTGATTCTCCCGACAGCCGATTCCCTTTCAGGCTTAAACGTCTGAAGCACGTATCCTATGGCCTCTTGCAAGGGACCCAAAGCGAATTGCTCACATGACTGACTCGACCTCGAACATCACTTTCCAAGACCTTGGCCTGCCGACGGCCGTGCTCGCCGCGCTCCGGGAAGTGGGCTATGAGACGCCCTCGCCCATACAGGCGCGCACCATCCCGCAGGTTCTCGCCGGCCGCGATGTGCTCGGCCAAGCACAGACGGGTACCGGCAAAACCGCCGCCTTCGCCCTACCCTTGCTCTCGCGGCTCGACTTGAGCCTGGCCGCGCCGCAGGTGCTCGTGTTGACGCCGACCCGGGAGCTGGCCATACAGGTCGCGGAAGCGTTCCAGCGCTATGCCGCTCACCTCAGCGGCTTCCATGTCCTTCCGCTCTACGGCGGTCAGGATTACCGGGGCCAGTTCCAGCAGCTCGCCCGCGGTGTCCATGTCGTCGTCGGCACGCCGGGGCGTGTCATGGATCACATGCGCCGCGGCACGTTGAAGCTCGAGGCGCTCGGTTGTCTGGTGCTCGATGAAGCGGACGAAATGCTGCGCATGGGCTTTATCGACGATGTCGAGTGGATCCTGGAGCAGATACCGACGAAGCGGCAAATCGCGCTTTTCTCCGCGACGTTGCCAGCGCAAATCCGGCGTATCGCGCAAAATCACCTGCGCGATCCCCAGGAGATTCGCATCGAGGTCCGCACCAAGACAGCGGCAACCATCCGCCAACGCTATTGGCTGCTCCACGCCAGTTACAAGCTCGATGCCCTGACCCGGATCCTGGAAGCCGAGCCATTGGACGGCATGATCGTCTTCGTGCGCACCCGGACCGCAACCGCCGAGCTCGCCGAGAAGCTCGAAGCCCGCGGCTACGCGGCGGCAGCGCTGAGCGGAGACATCGCGCAAAAGCGCCGCGAGCAGACCGTGCAGCAATTGAAAACCGGCAAGCTCGACATACTGGTGGCCACGGATGTCGCCGCCCGCGGCCTCGATGTGGATCGCATCAGTCACGTGATCAATTACGACATCCCCAATGATCCCGAAGCTTACGTGCACCGTATCGGGCGGACCGGCCGCGCCGGGCGTGCCGGCGAGGCGATCCTGTTCGTCGCCCCGCGCGAGCAGCGCATGCTGCGGATCATCGAGAATGCCACGCGGCAGAAGATTGCGCCCATGAGCCCGCCCAGCACGGAAGCGATCAACGACCGGCGCATCGCCCGTTTTCAGCAGAAGATCAGCGACGTCCTCGCCGCGCAGGATCTGGACCTATTTCGGGAGATGATCGAGGCCTATCAGCGCCGTCACGACGTGGCAACCATCGAGATCGCTGCCGCGTTGGCCAAGCTCCTCCAGGGTGATGTCCCGTTGCTGCCAGACGCCCCGCCCGAGCCCAAGGCGCTCGGCTCAGAGCGGCGTCGCTTGGCGCCACAGGCGCCACTTGGCAAGCCATCGCGCGCACGAACCCGCGCACCCGGTCGCGACCCGTCGGCGCCGCGAGTCAGCATGGCACGCTACCGCATCGAAGTCGGCCGCAGCCACGGCGCCAAGCCCGGAAACATTCTCGGCGCCATCGCCAATGAAGCCGGGCTCGATAGCCGCCACATCGGGCGCATCGACATTCATGATTGGCATAGCACCGTGGAGTTACCCGAAGGCATGCCGAATGCCGTGCGTCGGCATCTGCAGAAGACCCGCGTCGCGGGGCGGGCGTTGGCGCTCTCGCTCGACGATGCGCGCAATGCCGGCGCTCGGTCTTCCCAAGCAAACGCGGCCTTCAAGCCCACGCGCAAGGTGCGGGCCATTTGAAACCAGTCGCGGTTACGAATCCGCGCTGAAGCTCTCGATAATGTACCCGCCTGACTTCTCGTCATGCTGCAGGGTGAGGAGGCCCCGCGCCTGAGCCTCCTCCAGCAGCTGACCGAAGCTGCGGAAACCGTGATAACCCTCGCTGAAACCCGGCTTGCGACGCTTGATCGCCTGTTTGACCATCGAGCCCCAGACCTTGTCCTCCTCGCCCCGCTCCTTGAACAGATCCTCCGTGGTTTCCAACACCAAATCGAGCGCTCGCTGCTTTCGGCTCTCCTCCGGCTCGGCGGCGGCCTTCTTGTCGGGAGGCTTGGCGCCGGGCCGGCGTCGGCGCCGCTGCAGCTTGTCGGACTCACGCACCAGATCGTCGTAGTAAATGAACTCGTCGCAGTTGGAAATCAGCAGATCCGAAGCCGAGCTCTTGACCCCCACCCCGATCACCAGCTTGTTGTTCTCCCGCAGCTTGCTGACCAGCGGCGAGAAATCCGAGTCGCCGCTGACGATCACGAAGGCATCCACATGAGCCTTGGTGTAGCAAAGATCCAGGGCATCCACCACTAACCGGATATCCGCCGAATTCTTCCCCGACAAGCGCAGATGGGGTATCTCGATCAGCTCGAACGAGGCCTCGTGCATCGCCGGCTTGAACTCTTTGTACCGGTCCCAATCACAGTAGGCCTTCTTGACCACGATATTGCCCTTGAGCAAGAGACGCTCGAGCACCTTCTGGATATCGAACGCCGCGTACTTCGCGTCCCGCACTCCCAGAGCAACGTTCTCGAAGTCACAAAAAACGGCCATGTTGCGGGTGGGCGACGACTCGGACATGGTGTGTCCTTCGGCTGAGGCGCCAACCAAGCATTGCCTGCTGGCGGGAGCCTAATGGGCGAAACCGCGATGCACGTCACTCGACGCCCCGATCAGAAGCAGCAATTCGGCCGGGCGTTGCATGAGCGGGGAACGCGGATGGGAAAGGTCGGCATCCTATAACAAAAATCCTGCCTGAGAATTCCGCCGGGGGCCATTTATAAAACAGTGTAGCCATACGCTTGGCCGCCACAAACGGCCGATCGCAACGCGCCTTGCAGATTATTTCCGCAGGACGGACATGCTCTCCGCGCGTGCCGCGTGGGGAGTCACCCCGAAACGAGCTCAGGTCGCGCTGCCACGCACGGGCGAAGCGCCTCCTCCAGCACATCGGCCGCCCCCGGAAATCTTTCCGTCACACCTCAATAATACGTTTGTCATCTAACAAACCTAGGATGGTCGTCACTCGGCCAGAGGAAGGCGACAGAACCAGGCACCGCAGCTCTCCGACAACAATAACCCCACCTGCCCCGCGTTACCTCTCGTCGGCCAAGGACGGCTGGCGGGGGGATCTTTCTTGGTTTTGATGCGTGCCGCGGCCGGCGTTCGCTAACGGGAGCGCATCGCTTGTGATCTACCGCGATCGGCTCGCCGACCCTCGGTTTTCTGCCCCGTGCGACGGCCCTCGGTACCCGCATTCGGTGTCCGCGCCCCATCGCCATAGAGATAACAACAAGCGCTGTGGGTATCGCTGAATCGCGTGTCACCGGGATAAACCTCGCGACACTGGCGCATGGCCTGCGGACACCGGGGATGAAAGTGACAGCCCGCCGGCGGATCCGCCGGAGACGGCAAATCGCCGGCGAGGCGGATAATCTCGCGTTTCGACTGCGGGTCCACGGTCGGCACCGCCGCCAGCAGCGCGCGCGTATAGGGATGCCGCGGGGCACGCAAGACCTCCTCGACCGTCCCGCGCTCGACGATGCGCCCGAGATACATCACGGCCACCTCATGGGCCAGATACTCGACGACCGCCAGGTTGTGGGTGATGAAAAGATAGGAGAGCCCGAGCTGTTGCTGCAGTTCCTGGAGAAGATTCAGGATCTGCGCCTGCACCGAGACGTCCAGCGCGCTGGTCGGCTCGTCGCAGATAATGAGCTTGGGGTCCACAGCGAGCGCCCGCGCGATGCAGATTCGCTGCCGCTGCCCGCCCGAGAATTCATGCGGATAGCGCCGCATCACGCCCGCATCCAGCCCGACCTGCTCGAGCAGCGCGCCGATGCGCTCCCGGCGCGCCGACTGAGTGGCGCCGATGCGCTGCGCGAGCATGCCTTCCTCGAGGATATCCCCGATCATCATGCGCGGATTCATTGATGAATAGGGGTCCTGGAAAATGATCTGCAGCTCCTTGCGCCGGCGACGCAGCGCCCGGCTACCGAGCCGCGTCAGCTCCTCTCCGGCGAAGTTCACCCTCCCCACCGTGGGCCGCAGGAGCTGCAGGATTCCTTTGCCCACCGTGGTCTTGCCGCAGCCCGATTCTCCGACCAGCGCCAGTGTTCGCCCGGCCGGTATCGCAAGCGAGAGCCCATCGACCGCGCGTACGTAGCCCACCACGCGCTTGAACAGACCGGCATGAATCGGAAAGTGCACTTTGAGCGCCTCGACCCGCAGCAGCGCCTGCCCCGCCGGATCGGGCTCGCGCACGGCCGTCCCCTTGTCCGAACCGTCATCGAGCGCGTGCTCGGTCAGCGCCTCGCCGGCCTGGGCCGGATCATACAGATGACAGCGAACATGACGCCCGCGTTCGAATTCGAGCCAGCGTGGCGCAACCTCGCGGCAGGCGGACCAGGCGTAATCGCAGCGCTCCTCGAACCGGCAGGCTTTGAACTCGCGCGCCAGCGAGGGCACCGAGCCGCGAATGACGGCAAGCCGCGTTGCCCGCTTGCCGAGATTGGGCAGCGAGGCGAAGAGCTTGCGTGAGTAAGGATGCGCGGGCCGGGCGAAGAATGCGGCGGCCGGGGCCTGCTCCACCACGTGCCCCGCGTACATCACCGCCACGCGATCGGCCATCTCGGCGACCACCCCGAGATCGTGGGTGATCAGCACCATCGCCATGCCCGTGCGCTGCTGCAGGTCTCGCAGCAGCGCGAGAACCTGCGCCTGTATGGTCACATCGAGTGCCGTGGTCGGCTCGTCGGCAATCAGCAGCTCGGGCTCTCCGGCGAGCGCGATCGCAATCATTACCCGCTGCTTCATACCGCCGGAGAGCTGATGCGGATACTCCCGCATGCGCCGGGGCGGATCCGGGATCCCCACCGCATCGAGCAGCTCGAGCACGCGGTGTCTCAGGCCATCCGCGTGGTAACCGTTGGCGCGCCGGCGCAAGGTCTCGGCGATCTGCTCACCGACGCTCAACACCGGGTTGAGCGAGCTCTGGGGCTCTTGGAAGATCATCGCGAGCTGCCGGCCACGCACGCCGCGCATCGCCATTTCCGGCAGCGCCAGCAGGTTGCGGTTACCCAGCCGTACCTCGCCGGCCACGATGCGCGCTGCCGCCGGCAGCAAGCGCATCATGGACAGCGCGGTCATGGACTTGCCGCAGCCGGATTCACCGAGCAATGCAAACGTCTCGCCCCGCGAGACTCTGAAGTCGACGCCGTCCACCGCGCGCACCGTCCCGCCGGTGCTATCGAACCATGTCTTGAGGCCGCTCACCTCCAGCAACGGTTCGCTCATGTCGTCTCTCGTCGCAACCGCGGATCAAAGGCATCGCGCACCACATCGGCGAACAGATTGGCCGCGAGCACGAGCGCGAACATGAAAACGAACGCCGCAGCCAGCGACCACCACACCACCGGCTCTCGGGCGAGCTCCAGGCGGGCGCTGTTGATCATGTTGCCCCAGCTGTTGGTGGAGGGGTCCACGCCGATATTGATATAGGAGAGAACGGCCTCGGCCAGCACCAGGCCACTGAAGTCCAGCACGACCATGATCAACACGATATGCATCACGTTGGGCACCAGATGGCGCAGCATGATGTTGCCATGCCGCACGCCGAAGGCCGATGCCGCCTGCACGTAGTCCACCTCGCGCAGCTTCAGGACCTCGCCGCGCAGCAAACGGCAGAGATTTGTCCAGCTCGTGATGCCGAGGATGATGCAGAGAAAGAGCAGGCGCAGATCCGCGCGCTCCGTGACGCTGTTGAAGCTCTCGGGGTGATTTGCCATGTAGACCTGAATCATCAGGATGGCGGCCGCGATGAGCAGCACGCTCGGAATCGAGTTGAGGGTCGTGTAAAGGTACTGAACGATATCGTCGACCCAGCCGCGGAAATAACCCGCCGCCAGCCCCAACGCGATCGCGAAGGGCAGCATGACCAGCGTCGAGAGCGTGCCGATGATCAACCCCGTGCGTATGCTCTTGGTGGCCTCGTAGAGCACGTCCTGTCCCACCTTGTCCGTGCCGAGCACATGGTAGCTCGCGCTGAGCTCGATGAGCAGAAACACCAGCGCGATGAGCGCCGTGGCGGTCGCAATGAAGGTTCGCCACGGTACGCGGGTACGCCCGTGCCGCAGCCGCCGCAGGCTCTCGCGCCAGCTCGTGCCGGCGTGGCGCGCGAGTCCGCTGACCACT
Source organism: Nitrococcus sp. (assembly GCF_059432795.1). Lineage (NCBI taxonomy): Bacteria > Pseudomonadati > Pseudomonadota > Gammaproteobacteria > Chromatiales > Ectothiorhodospiraceae > Nitrococcus > Nitrococcus sp. The sequence goes on from NZ_JBXWZQ010000015.1 coordinate 9,487, forward strand.
ATCAGGCTCAGCACGAGGCTTGCGAGCGCCGCCTCGGCGAGTGCGCGCAGCGAGGTATGCAGGATATCCCCGGCACGCTGCGCCCGAGGCTCGTCCAGGTGCGCGCCGCCGTAGACGAGGCGCGGGTAACCCCGGACCTCGCGCCCGTCATCGAGCTCCATCGTCTCTTTGGCGTAGAGGTGAGTGGCAAATGGCGCGGAGTAGGTCTTCTCGGTGCGGCTGCGCAACGGCGTAACCCAATAATCGAACACGCTGATCACCTCGCCGTAGCCTCCGCCGTTCGCCTTGGAACGAAAATGCAGCGAGTCGGCGAGCGCGACCAGCAGGTAAGCGCCCAGCACGACCGCCGCGCCCATGGCGACCGGACTTTGCATGACCCGGCGCCACGGCGCGCGCAGGGGCTCACGTTGCCGCACCCGCAGCGCGTAAAGCAGGACCATCAGCACGAGCAGGTAAAGCAAAGCGTCAGTCCACAGCACCACCGGCATCGGTCAGTCCCCTGCATTGCGCGGCGTTACATCCGCCGCTTGCCGGTTGCCGGCGCTTTCGAGCGGCGCCGCCGAGCGCTGGATCGACGCACGGCCCATCACTGCAGCCGCACCCGAGGATCCACGACGGTGTAGGAGATATCGGTCAGCAGCAAGCCGACGATATAGAGCACGGAACCGAGGAAGACCATGGCGCGCACGATCGCGAAGTCCTGGCTGTTGATGGCGTCGATGGTGTAGCTGCCGAGGCCTGGAATGCCGAAGAAGGATTCGAGCAGCAGGCTGCCCATGAACAGCAAGGGCAGCACCGCGACGATCCCGGTGAGTATGGGTATCAAAGCGTTGCGCAGAGCGTGGCGGAAAAGCACCAGGCGCTCGGAGAGACCTTTCGCGCGCGCCGTGCGGATATAGTCCTTGCCGAGTTCCTCGAGAAAGATCGTGCGATACCAGCGCGTACCCATCCCAATACCGCTCACCACCCCCACCGCCACCGGCAGAATCAGAAATTTCCAAGCCTCGATGCCGTGCAGAAAACCCGAGATCGGTACGAGGTCGAAGATCTTGCCGATCAGGAACTGCCCTCCGATGATGTAGAAAAGGGTGGAAACGGACATCATCATCACACACAGCACGACCGCGGAGAGATCGAAGGAGGTGCCCCGGAAGAAGGCGATCAGCATCGCGAACGTAATATTCACCAGCAAGCCGATGAGCAACGTCGGAATTGCGATCGCAAGGCTTGGCCACATGCGCTGGCGAATGTCGTAGCCGATATCACGGCCGCGGTCGGAGCGACCGAAATCGAACACGAACAGCCGCACGGATTTGGCATAGAAGATGGTGTCCGTCAGTTTCCCGCCCCCCTGCGCGTCCTCGTTCCAAAGCAATGGCTTGTCGTAGCCGTATTCATGTTTCCATTGCTCGACCGCCGCCGGTGTGATGCGTTTCGCGCCAAGGTGCATGCGGGCCATGTCATCGGGGCTGTTGACGACAAAGAACAACATAAACGTGAGCAAATTCACACCGATGAGAATCGGCACCGCATAGAGCGTACGGCGTATGATGTAGGCAATCATAGCGCCGCGGCCCGCTCTCTTCGCCGATAGGCGACGATACCGGGCACCAGTCCCGCCACCACCAGCGCGAACACGGCGATCAAAGGCCAGATGACCGGCTGATTCCACGCCCGGCGGCGCGCGGCCCGCAACGCTGGGTCGACACGAATGTATTTGACGGTATTGTTCGCCATCGTGTTCGGCTTGAGGTTGTGATACCAACCATGGTGAAGCACGAAAAGCTCGGGATAAAAGCCCCACACCCACGGCGCATCGCGGCGGACGATGTGCACCATCCGATCGATGAGCTCCCGGCGCCTGGCACCGTCGTCCATGTTCTTCACGCGGGTGAACAGCCGGTCAAACTCCGCGTTGGAGTAGTTGGCGGGATTTTCACCGCCCCTGTCGACCTTGGCGTTGGGGCCGTAGAGCAGGAAAAGAAAGTTCTCCGGGTCCGGATAGTCGGCGACCCAGCCCCATTCGAAGATCTGTTCCGTACCCTTTTGCATCTTGTCCTGGAAGCGGTTGTAGTCCGTCGCCCGCACCACGAGCTGAATGCCGAGCTTTGCGAACTGCTTGCGAAACCAGTCCAGCCGGGATTTGCTGTCGGGGCCGGTGGCGGGGGTATCGAAATGCAGCACCAGCGGACCGCCGGTCTCGGGGTCACGCCCCCCCGGGTAGCCGGCTTGCGCCATCAGCCTCCGCGCCACCTCGATGGGTTTGCGCTGCGGCTTCCCGGCCACCAGATCGTAAACGTAGGGATTGTAGCCCCCTTCGCGGTGGCCGAAGATGCCCGGCGGGATCGGCCCTTGTGCTGCAATTCCCCGGCCGTTGGCAAAGATGGAAATGTACTCTTCGTAATCGACGGCAATGGAGATGGCCCGGCGCAGTTTGCGCGCGCGCTCGCTCTCACCACCCACCACGTCGTCGAGCATGTTGAAGCCCATGTAATAGATGGACGTGGTCACCGCGGTCTCGAGCCGGATGCCCTTATCGCGCATCGCCGCCGACACTTCCGGGCTGCCCTGACCGGAGAACTGTATGGCTTGATCGAAGCTGTCCGAGCCGACCCCCGAGGCATCGTAATAACCCTGCAGGAACTTGCTCCAGTAGGGAATGGATTCCTTCTCGAGACTGAATACGACTTTATCGACCAAAGGCAGCGGCTTTCCGGCGTCCCGCAGCAGCGCCGGGCGGGCATCGAGCGGCAAGCCGGAGCTTGGATAACGCTCACCATGGAAGTTGGGATTGCGCGTCAGCACCATGCGCAGATTGGGATCGTTCTGCGTGAGCATGAAGGGGCCGGTGCCCACGGGATACCAGTCCAGCGAAAGGTTGCGCTCCGCCATGCCGGGTTGCCTGTAGAAGCGGTCCGCCTCCCAAGGCACCGGCGCGAAGAACGGCATCGCCAACCAGAAACGAAACTGCGGGTACTTCCCTTTGATGGTAATCCGATACGTCGTGCGATCGACCACACGGGCCCCTTGCAGCGGATAATCCCGCAAATCGAGGAAGGCGCCCTCCCCCTGCTCGGCCTTGATCTCGTCATAGATCCCTTGCAGTTTTTCTGAGTACCGGTCAAGCCCCAGGATGTACTCTCTCATGAACCCGAGAATGGGCGATTGCAGTGCCGGGTGGGCGAGGCGCTTGATCTCGTAGACATAGTCCGCCGCGGTGAGCTCGCGCGTCCCCTCGTGCTCGAAATCGCGCAGCTCACGAATACCCTCGAGGTCCGAACGGCTCAATGCATGGTAGCGGTACTCGCCCTCGGCGTTGCGCGCAAAGGCGGGATGAGGTTGATAGCGAATCCCCGGCTGGATATGGATCTCGTAGGCGCTGTAGGCCACGTCGGCCTCCGATGCGTCCGCCGGCAGCTCCATGAACTGCGCATCGAGATATTGCGGCTCGGGGATTTCAGTCGCCGCGAGCGGCTCGAGCTCATAGGGCCGCTTGAGGTAATGATACTGCAGCGGCGGCTCGTAGATCTGGGAAATGAATTGCGATTCGTTGACGCTATACGAGCGCGCCGGGTCGAGATGCTTCGGCTGTTCCAAAAAGGCCGAATAAATGATGTTCTCGCCCGCCTGGCTCGCCGGATAGGGATCGTTCCAGGGCGCCAGACCGCAGCCGGCGAGCGTGAATAACAGCAAGGCGAGAGTGAAACCCCCGCCCCGTAGACGCGGCATTCGCCAAGCGGACCGTGCGGGAACCGTTCCAGGCCCTGCAGCACTATTGCGTGCGTTGCGCATCATGGATAGCGACATCGGCCAAGCCGTTGGCCAATGGAGTTGACGCCCTGATCCCGAAATCCAAATTGAAATACACTCGAGCGTTCCCGAAACGACACCGCCGTGCGGCGACGGCGATGCGTACCCATTGAGGCTCGCTTCGCGGTTCCGCATCATACCGTTCAGTGAATTGATTGCCCACGTCGGCGAAGCGGTCCACGCAACAGCAACTTTTGCCCCGGGCGCTTAGCATGGATGCCTCACTCGGTGTTGACAAGCACAGTGCCGGAGCCTGCCCCACCGCGAGGCCGCGATACCGAACAGCCCGTCGCCAAGTACCGCGGGACCCACCGATTACCCTCGCCCGTTACCGGCCCTCAAAGCCACCGACGATACCGCAAAACGCCCTACAATGTATGAACGAAGCGCGCCTATTCCGGCGCAAACGGACGAGCCCTCATGCCAGCCCTAGCCCTGCGTACTGGCATTGCAGAAGCCATGGCGCACCTTGGCGTGTTCGTCGCTTATTGCCTGGCCGTGCAGCTCGGCATGTATTTCGGCCTGCCGCAAGCGAAATTCAGCTTGGTGTGGCCGGTAACCGGCCTCGCCTTGGCTGTTGTCTATCTGCTGGGCTGGCGTTTCGTGGTAACGGTGGCGCTCGCGGCGTGCGCGGCTCACCTGCTGCTGGCGCACGTGGTGCTCGCCGCGGCGGCCGCGGCCATGGGTGCCGCGGTGGCCGCGGCTTTCGGTGCGTGGCTACTACACCGCAGCGGATTCCGGCCACGCTTCGAACGGATCGGCGACGTGCTGCGCTTCGTTGCTTTCGGCGCGCTCGTTAGCAGCGCGCTGAGTTCGCTGGTCGGCTCCGCGGTCATGTATGTTGCGGGCATGGCCCCGTGGCAAGGTTTTGTCACGCTGTGGTGGATGTGCTGGGTGGCCGACATGATGGGAATCCTTCTGGTCGGGCCGGTTCTCATAGCCTGGGCCATGGACCCCGGCCTCGCGCCCTCCCGCCGTTTGCGCGCCGAGCAAGCGGTGTTGCTCGCCAGCGTGGTCCTCGCCGCCTGGGTCGTCTATAGCGACGTGCTGCCCTCCGGGCTGGCCATGTCCAAACCCCTCTCCTACATCGTCTTTCCGCTGATGATCTGGGCGGCGGTGCGCTGCCGGCCGAAGGAGGCGGCGCTGCTGGTTCTCGTCTACGCCGCGATTGCCGTCGCCTACACCAACGCCGCGCATGGCCCGTTCGCCGGGTCGACGCTGCGTGAGAATTTTCTCTCCTTACACGCCCATCTCGGCATGCTGAGCCTGACCACGCTCCTGCTCGCGAGCGCGCTGGCCGAGCGCCGTGCGGCAGAACGTGCGGTGCGGGAGAGCGAGGCGAAGTACCGCCTGATGGTGGAGAACCAGACCGATCTGGTGGTAAAGACCGACCGTGAAGGCCTCGTTCTTTTCGCCAGCCCCACGGTCGCCGAGACTTTCGGCGAAACGCCCGAGCGCCTGATCGGCAAACCGTTTCGGCTGCTGATCCGCAGTGCCGACAAGGACGATCCCCAGAGCCCGTGGGGCCGGCTGTTCGCCCCGCCGTGGTGCTGCTACCTCGAGCAATCCGTGCAGACACCCCGTGGGCCGCGCTGGCTCGGCTGGGCCGCCAAAGCGGTGCTGACGGAGAACGGCTCGCCGGGCGCGGTGGTCGCGGTCGGCCGCGATGTCACGGAGCGTCGCCGTGCGGAGGAGGAGTCCCGGCAATACCTCGATGAGCTGGCTCACGTCGGACGGCTCAGCGCCATGGGCGAGATGGCGGCAGGCCTGGCCCATGAGCTGAACCAGCCGCTTTGCGCCATCACCACTTACTCCCAGGCCTGCACGCGACTGCTGGGAGCCGACGCCGACCCGGAGCTCGTCGGTGCCATGAAGCGCGTCGCCGCCAACGCGCAACGCGCCGGCGAGATCGTGCGCCATATGCGAAACTTCGTGCGCAAGGAGCCTCCCAGCCTCGGCCCGGCCGACCTCAATGCCCTGGTCAAGGACGTCCTGGAGCTGACCTCCGCTGAGCTCCGTCGCGGTCGCGTCAAGGTCGATGTGAGACTCCAGCCGGATCTTCCGGCGGTGGAGGCCGCCCGGATCCAGATTCATCAGGTGCTGGTCAATCTGATCCGCAACGCCGTCGAGGCGATGAGTGCCGACCACACCGCGCGGCGCCTGCTCATTCGGACAGCCGCCGACCGGAAAGGTTACGTGGAAGTGCTCGTCGCGGATACGGGTCCCGGTCTGCCGGCGGAGTTGCTGGACAGCGTCTTCGAGCCGTTCGTCACCGGCAAGGCCGACGGCATGGGTCTTGGGCTCTCGATCAGCCGATCGATCGTCGAGAACCACGGCGGACGCCTCCGTGCCGCGAACCGCGCGAATGGCGGCGCGGAGTTCCGCTTCTCCCTTCCCATCGCCTCCGAGGCCCGAGCCGAGGCGGGGTAGCGAATCATGAAACGCTCAGCGCATTTACCCGAAAGCACGCCGACCGTGTTCGTCGTGGACGATGAGGCGGATGTTCGGGATTCGGTCAGTCTGCTGATGCGTTCCGCCGGTCTCGCCGTCGAGACCTTCGCCACCGCCCATGAATTTCTTCAGGCCGGTGTCTGGCAACGCCCGGGTTGCCTCGTGCTCGACGTGCGCATGCCCGGCCTGAGCGGGCTGGCCGCCCAGCAGCAACTCCTGGAACGGGGCATCGCGCTGCCCGTTATCTTCATTTCGGGACACGGCGACATCGCCATGGCGGTACGGGCGGTGCGTGCCGGGGCGCTGGATTTCCTGGAGAAACCCTTCAGTGATCAGGCGCTGCTCGATTGCGTGCACAAGGCACTCGAGCTGGATGCCAGCAACCGCGAACACATCGCCGCCGCGGCGCGCCTCGAGCGCAATCTCAACCTGCTCACCCCGCGCGAATGGGAGGTCATGGCCCAACTGGTCGAGGGCAAGGTGAACAAGATCATTGCCAGGGAACTGCGTGTGAGCACCCGCACCGTCGAAATCCATCGCGCGCGAGTCCTGCACAAAATGGGGGTGAGCAACGTATCCCAGCTCGTACGCGTGGTACTCTCCAGCGAGCGCTACCGCAAGCGATTCATGTCCGGCTGAGGCGGCCAAGACCGCCCAACCAGGCAGCTCTGCCTTGCGGCCCGAGGCAAACCGATACGTAACACCACGTATTCGAAACGCCGCGATTTCCCAGCAAAGTACCCACACACAGCGCGCACCGGAGAATGCGGATGGACCGCGAGGACGTCAAACACTACTACGGCCAGGTGCTGTCCGGATCGCAGGATTTGCAGACCGATGCCTGTTGCACGCCGGATGCCGTGCCCACGGCACTGAAAGGAGCGTTGTCCGAGATACACCCGGAGATCCAGAGCCGCTACTACGGTTGCGGCTTGGTGGCTCCGGAAGTGCTGGAAGGCCTCAGTGTCCTGGATCTGGGCTGCGGCGCCGGGCGCGACTGTTACGTTCTCTCCCGCCTGGTGGGCGAGCGCGGTCGCGTGGTGGGCGTGGATATGACCGAGGAACAGCTTACCGTCGCCCGGCGGCACATCGACTTCCACACGCAACGCTACGGCTATGCGAAACCCAACGTGGAGTTTCTGCACGGGCATATAGAACGCCTGGACGAGATCGGCCTCGGCGACGGTTCCTTCGATTTGATCGTCTCCAACTGCGTATTGAACCTCTCGCCGGATAAGGGCGCCGTCCTGAGAGAGGCCTACCGGCTGCTCAAGCCGGGCGGGGAGATGTATTTCTCGGATGTCTACGCGGATCGGCGCATACCGCAAAGTCTCACCTGCGATCCGGTGCTCTACGGCGAATGCCTGAGCGGCGCCCTGTACTGGAACGATTTTCTCGCCCTGGCCCAAACCGCCGGCTTCCTGGATGCGCGTCTGGTGGAGGATCGGCCGGTGCGCCTGACCAATCCGCGCATTCAGGCCAGAATCGGCCACATCGCCTTTTATTCCGCCACGTACCGCCTTTTTCGCCTCGCCGGGCTGGAACCGGCCTGCGAGGACTACGGCCAGGCCGTGATTTACAAGGGCACGGTGGCCGAGCAGCCTCACCGCTTCCGACTGGACAAGCATCATGATATGGAGGCTGGTCGGGTCTTCCCGGTATGCGGCAACACCTATCGCATGCTGCGCCAGAGCCGCCTCGCGCCGCATTTCGAGTTCCTCGGCGAGGGACGGACCCACTACGGCATCTTCAGAGGCTGCGGCACCGCGATTCCGTTCGATCCGCAGGATGCGGCGGGCAATCGATCAGGCGAAGGCTGCTGCTGATCCCCTGTCCCAGTTCGAACCGGGGAGGGCCAGCGCGAAAAAGCCGACGGGGCTCGCGCTCCCGATGTGCCCGGGCGCAGCGGTGCGCGTCTGGGAAGCTTCCATCACCCCCGTTCATGGAATTTCCTGACGAACGTCCACTAACAGGGCGTTTATTTGCTGGGCGATAATTTGGGGATGGTCCTCCGGGGTGAAGTGACGCCCCCGTTCGATCCGATGCAGCGGAGCGGCCAGATCCTGCGCCAAACGCCGGCCGTATTTCAGTTTCTGAAATTGATCCGCCGCACCCCAGACGACGCGCGCCGGGACACGCAGATCCGGCAGCGCCTGCGCGACGGCCAGGGTATCGTGCACGTCGAGCGAGCGCACCTGCCGGATCA
>NZ_JBXWZQ010000016.1:0-22505 GCF_059432795.1 Nitrococcus sp.
CTCCTCCAGCGCAACAGCCACCGTGTGCTCGATCTCATCGCGCATGGCGAGCGCTTCCGGCGAGTCATGATCCTTCAGCCGCGAGTCGACGTCGTAGCGCTCGGCATCCTGGGCATCGATATCGCTGTCGGGCAACCGCCGGCCAACCGCGAGCAAGTGATTTTTCGTCGTGTTCAGACCGATGCGGTAGAGCCAGGTATAGAAACCGCTGTCGCCACGGAAATTGGGCAACGCCCGATACGCCTTGATGAACGTCTCCTGCGCGATATCCAGCGCCTCCGACTGATCGTGGACGTAGCGCGATATCAGCTTGAGAAGCTTGTGCTGATATTTTTGCACCAGCGTATTGAACGCCTGTTTGTCGCCGGCCTGCACGCGGGCGACCAACGCCTGGTCGACCGGGGAGTTGGACGGCACTCGATTACCGATCGCAGCGTCTGCCCGGGGTGCCTCTGGGCGGGCCGTCGCTGTCGCCGCACCGGGGTGATCGGCGTGCTCCTTGGTATAGGGCGGCTGCTTTCGTGCAGCGGCAAACCCATTTTCTTGGTCGGAACGCACTTTGGTTTGCAGAGCCATCGCCGGATCCCTCCTTTTTTGGGGTTCGGAACTCAGTAAGTCGCATCTACGAGGCCGGTCGAGCTGATTGCGGTCTCTCGGGTACCGCTTCGGCATCGGCCTCAGTTCAGGGGTGGACGCGTGTTGCTGAGTTCTCGCTTTGGCCTTGCATGGAGTATGGATACCCAGGCGGCGGATGGCGATGCGGGAAACTACCGGTTAATCACCGGGAAGTTCCCCTAATGCGCGCATGCGAGTTCATTGCTGTGATGTGAATCACCCTCTGGATTCATCCATGGGATGCTCAGGCGGTATGACCCCCGTGCGTATCGCGTAGCGCACCAGGTTGGGAATATCGTGAATGCCGAGCCGGTTCATCAATTCGGCGCGATGACCTTCGACTGTCTTGGCGCTCAGATGCAGCAACTCGGCGATTTCCTTGCTGGTCTTGCCCTCCACGACCAGCTGTAATATCTGGCGATGGCGGGGGGTCAGCTCCTCGAGGTCCTGCGCCTCCTGTTCCCTGGCCTGGTCGAAGTAATCCATGCAATTATCGAGAACCCCCTTGGCGACCGCCGGGGACAGATAGATCTCACCCTTGTTCACCGCTTCGATGGCCAGTTCGAGCTCGGTGGTCGTCGCATCCTTGAGGATATAACCCGACGCGCCGGCTTTGAGCGCGCGCTGGACGTATTCGGCGTTGGAGTACATGGAGAGGATGACAACCCGCGTGTCGCAGGATTTCAGCAATTGCTCTGTGGCTTCCACGCCGTTGAGGATGGCCATGGAGACATCCATCACCACCAGGTCAGGGTTCAAGGAGCGCGCCATACGACAGGCTTCGAGCCCGTTGGCTGCCTCGCCAACGACCTCGACGACAGGCAACCGCTCCAACCACGAGCGTAGACCCGCGCGCATGAGCGTATGGTCATCGACCAGAAGTGTGCGAATCGTATTCATCGTAGGGTTGCCTTTGCCGTGCCCGGAGCCAGTAGTGAATCCCACTGCGCTCGATTGCTTTAGAGAATATGGCCGCCGAAACCGAGTTCAAGGCGCCTGGAACGAGTGCGTGTGGGAGTCGCGATCTGCGTTTCTCGAGGTGCGCCTCGTTATCGTGTCGCCATGCAACCGTGGCTGACCCCGGTCCGCAGTGTGATGTAAACGGCAGTGGTCCTTCCTCGGCGCACTGTCGCCAACGCCAGAGGAACGATGGAGCAACCGCCGTAGGCAACTAGGATGTTCCTAAGTATAGATTCATTCGATGCCATTTGCCCCGCCCCGACCCGCCGGCGCCCTCAAGCAGGAAATCGGCCGCGCAGCAGCGCCCTTACAGGCAGCCGCCCAAATGACCTGGTGACCGCTGCGTCGTCGGCGGGATACATCGCATGCTTATGAATGCTCGCGGCCGAGGTGCGCGAGCGCAGGGAGTCGCCGCGGCGTTGCTGAATCCGCCGACCCTCGCCCACTCGCAGGTGCGCGCCGGTGGGCGGACATCCTTTGCGGCCCGCCCGGCTCGTGCGCCATGCGCGTCAACTGCGAGCGCGCAATCTTACAGCTAATATCTTGCAGGTTACTGTTGCGACCGCTTCCGTGTCTTGTGGGTCGGCGCTCGCCGGTAGTCCGAGCCCTGACAGCTTGGGCAGGGAGGGATCGGTTCCGCTTGCGTGAAGCGGATCACCTCGCCGCAATTGCTACAGCTCAGGGACCCGGGTCCGGCGATTTCCCCGGCGTGATAGTCCGCCGAGTGCTCTTGCAGCTCGCGTTGCAGCGCCATCCATTCAAGGCGTGTCTTGTCCGCAACCGAGGAGAAGCGGTCCCAGATCCAACTCTCCACCAGCTGCAAGTCCATGCGCAGCCAACCTGTGAGATCATCGTCGGTCGCCACGGAGTAACGCGCGGCTTCCTCGACGTCTCGGCGTAGAAATCCGCCGATGCGTTCGGCCTCTTCGCGAGTGAGCTCGCCTTGCGCGACCGCCCGCTCCTTGACCGTCTCGAGGGCTTCAGGCAGCTTTGCGTGCTCCATGGCGCTGCGCAGGCGGTCGAGCATTCGTTCGTAGGCGTGTGCATGGTGATCGCGTTTGCGCTCGGTCATGGTAATTCCCCGGTGGGCTGTTTGCTTTATTCTGCGCCCGCCCACGCATTTCACCAAGCGTGCCGGGGCCCTGAGTGGCAAGTGCCGGAGCGCAATTGCATCGCGCGGTGGTGCAAAGCCGTGTAGCGCTACGGTATCCTGTTGTACGCGGCCGGAATTTCAGCGGAATTCGGGCGGCGATGGGTGCATGTCAGGGTTGATGGGGAAGCATCGAAGGCCAATGGACGAAATATATCATCCGCAGGAAATCGAGGCGGAGGCGCAGCGATTTTGGGAGGAGAACGATACCTTCCGGGCCACGGAGGATGCCTGCCGTCAGAGCTATTTCTGCCTCTCCATGTTTCCATATCCGAGCGGCAAGCTGCATATGGGCCACGTGCGGAACTACACGATCGGTGATGTGATCGCACGCTACCAACGTATGCTCGGCCGCAATGTTCTGCAGCCCATGGGATGGGACGCATTCGGTTTGCCGGCCGAGAACGCCGCGATTCAAAATCGCGTCCCCCCGGCTCAGTGGACTCGGCAAAACATCGACTACATGCGCAAGCAGCTCAAGCGGCTTGGTTTCGGCTATGACTGGCATCGCGAACTGACCACCTGCGATCCTTCCTACTACCGCTGGGAGCAGTGGCTGTTTACGCGGCTGTTTCGCAAAGGGCTGGTCTATAAGAGAACGGCTACGGTCAACTGGGATCCGGTCGATCAGACCGTGCTCGCCAACGAGCAGGTGGTTGACGGCAAGGGCTGGCGCTCGGGCGCTCCGGTCGAGCGGCGTGCTATCCCGCAGTGGTTCTTGAAGATCACCTCCTATGCTGACGAGTTGCTGGCCGGTCTTGATGAGCTGCCGGGATGGCCGGAGCAAGTCAAGACCATGCAGCGCAACTGGATCGGCCGCTCCGAGGGGGTCGAAATCGAGTTCTCCGTGCTGGGGCACGACGTTCCGCTCAGGGTATTCACGACCCGCCCCGATACGCTGTTCGGGGTGACCTATTTGGCACTGGCCGCGGAGCATCCGCTGGCGCTCGAGGCCGCACAAGACGATCGGCAGCTGGCCGCCTTCATTGAGCGCTGCAAAACAAGCGCCGTATCCGAGGCGGCGTTGGCCACCGCCGTGAAAGAAGGAGTCGACACCGGCTTGCGGGCGCGTCACCCGTTCACTCAGGAAGCCGTGCCGATCTGGGTGGCCAACTTTGTTCTGATGGAATACGGCTCCGGCGCGGTGATGGCCGTGCCCGCGCATGACCAGCGCGACTGGGATTTCGCCCAAGCCTACGATTTGCCGATTCGCGAGGTGATCAGCCCCGGCGACGGTGGTGCCGTCGATCTCGCGCGCGGGGCTTACGTGGAGAAAGGCATTCTCGTGAACTCAGGTGAATTCTCTGGGCTCACTTCGCAACAGGCCTGCGCGGCCATCGCCGAGCGCCTGGAGTCCATGGGCGCGGGTCAGCGGCGCATCACCTATCGGCTGCGTGATTGGGGGGTCTCCCGACAGCGCTATTGGGGCGCGCCGATTCCGATGCTGCAATGCGCCAAGTGTGGTGATGTGCCGGTTCCGGACGATGAGCTGCCAGTCATGCTGCCCGAGGAGGTCGAGTTCGAGGGGGCCGGCTCGCCACTGCAGCGCCTGCCCGCCTTTTACCAGGCCCATTGCCCCGAGTGCGGGGGCGAGGCGCGGCGCGAGACCGATACCTTCGACACGTTCATGGAGTCCTCGTGGTACTACGCGCGCTTTGCCTGCGCGGACAACTCGCGCGCGATGCTCGATTCCCGGGCTGCTTATTGGACGCCGGTGACTCAGTACATCGGTGGTATCGAGCACGCCATCCTGCATCTGCTCTATGCGCGCTTCTATCATAAGCTGCTGCGTGACGAGGGCTTACTCGACTCCGATGAGCCGTTCACTCATCTGCTCACGCAGGGAATGGTGCTGAACAACATCTATTTCCGCCGCGCCGCGACGGGTGCGTTGGTTTACTACAACCCCACCGAGGTCGAGGTGCGTTGCGACGAGCGCGGGCAAATGCTTGACGCCGTGCTCAAAAGTGACGGCCAGCCGGTGGAATCCGCGGGTATCGGCACCATGTCCAAGTCCAAGAACAACGGCGTGGACCCACAAGCCTTGGTGGAACGCTTCGGTGCGGATACGGTGCGCCTGTTCATTTTGTTCGCCGCGCCGCCCGATCAAGCCTTGGAGTGGTCCGACAGCGCCGTGGAGGGCGCGTATCGTTTCCTCAGACGGCTCTGGCATCTCGTATCGACCCATGTCGCTGCAGGACCGGCCGGCGCCGTGGATCCGGCACGGCTGAGCGAGGTGCAACAGACGATGCGGCGTAAAATTCACGAGACGATTCATAAGGCGGGTGATGATATCGGCCGGCGGTTCACCTTCAATACCGCCATTGCCGCGGTTATGGAGCTCGCCAATGCCTTGGGCCGTTTCGATGACACAAGCGAGCAGGGACGCGCCGTGCGCCAGGAGGGCTTGGAGGCTGGTGTATTGATCCTCTCGCCCATGGTGCCGCATATCGCGCACCGGCTCTGGCATGAGCTGGGGCACAGCGGGGCCGTGGTCGACGCGGCTTGGCCGACGGTCGATGAGCTCGCGCTGAAACGGGAGGTCATCGATTTGGTAGTGCAGGTCAACGGTAAGCGACGCAGCAGCATTCAGGTGGCCGTTGGCACTGCCGAAGAGATTATTCGCGAGGCTGCCTTGAACGACCCGAATGTGCGTCGTTTTACCGAGGGTAAGAACGTCCAACGCGTTATCGTCGTACCGCAACGTCTGGTGAATGTGGTCGCCCGATGAGCCGCTTCGCGCTGCATGGCCTGCTCCTGCTGATGCTTGTCGCGCCGCCGCTCACCGGTTGCGGCTGGCACCTGCGGGGGTCCGCCGGCAGTGGCCTGGAAGGAGTCAGGGTGTACCTCCAGCCGGAAATGGGCGAGGGTGAGCTTGCGAACGTCGCCTCCGATACGTTGCAGAGTTACGGCGCAAAGGTGGTCAGTGATCGCCTGGATGCCGACTGGGCTTTGGTTCTGCTCGGGCAGCAGATCAGACGCCGGACCGTATCGGTGACGCCTCAGGGCCAGGCGAGGGCTTATGAGCTGGTCTATGAGCTGCGTTTTCGCGCGGACTCCAAAGACGGTGAAATGCTGCTCAAGGAGCAGACGGTTGCTCCGCAAGTCGTCTATCAGGCGGATCCGCAGAACATACTGGGACGGGAGAGCCAGGAGCGGCGGCTTACTGAGCAGCTGCGCCGCCAGGCACTCGATCTGATGATGGCCCGCTTGGCCAATATTTCCCGATCTTGACGCCGAGGATGGTAAACGGATGTGACGCAGATTCGCAGCGACGAGGTGCAACGGCACTTGTCCGGGACGCTTGCTCCGGTGTGGCTCGTGGCCGGCGAGGAGCCGCTGCTCATCGATGAGGCCTGCACGGCCATCCGCGCCGCGGCGCGCACGGCCGGCTATACCGATCGCCAAGTACTGCACGCGGAGACCGGCGGATTTGACTGGAGGCAGTTGGCGAGCACGGCCGCGAATCTCTGCCTTTTCAGTGAGCGCCGGCTGATCGAGCTGCGTTTACCCGGCGGTAAACCAGGCGCGAGCGGCGCCCAGGCCGTGCAAGCCTACTGCCGCTCCCCACCGGCCGATACGCTGCTGCTGGTGATCAGTAATCGGCTTGATGGCCGGCAGCGTCGCAGCGCCTGGGTAGAGGCCCTTGGCCGGGCCGGTGTGCTGCTCTATATCTGGCCGGTCAGCCTGCGTGATCTTCCCCGCTGGATCGCCCGTCGGTTGCACTCGTTCGGTTTGAGCGCTGACCAGGCGGTCATCGATCTGCTCGCCGCGCGTGCCGAAGGCAATCTCCTTGCCGCCGCGCAAGAGGTGGAAAAGCTGCATTTGCTGCTGGGCAAGGGGCGAGTGGATTGGGATACCGCCCGCCACGCGGTGGTCGACAGCGCCCGCTACGACGTCTTCGATTTGGGCGAGGCCGTGCTCGCTGGCCGCCGTACCCGCGCGGAACGTATTTGTTGCGGGCTACGCGAGGAGGGCATCGAGCCGACGCTGGTGCTGTGGGCTCTGGCGCGTGACTTGCGGGTGCTGGCAATGCTGCAAGCGTTGGCGGGTGATGCGGGCGGGATCGCCGCCGTACTACGCGAGCACCGGATCCCGAAACCTCGCCAAGCCCGGTTCAGGGAGCTTGCGAAGCATACCTCGGCCGATGCCTGCGAGGAGCTGTTGCGGCGAGCCGCGTTCGTCGACCGCGTGATCAAGGGTGCGCAGAGCGGCCGGCCGTGGGACGAGCTGTTACAATTGAGCGTTGAATTGACGGCGGCAGTGGCCGCTTTTTGAGCGCCGCTGCGCACGTTTGTCGCGGTGGACGGAGACAGTGCAGATGCACAGTTCGCAGCTACGTGATTATGTGCGGAGCATCGGCCGTTCGGCACAGGCGGCGGCCCGTACGCTTGCGCGCGCCAGCGGCGCGCAGCGTGACGCGGCACTGCTGGCGATCGCCGAGCAGTTGCAGAGCGGGCGCGCGGGGCTCAGGGAAGCCAATGAGCGTGATCAGGAGGCGGGTCGTGCCCGCGGGCTGGAGCCCGCGCTCCTGGAGCGCCTGGAACTCAGCGATGCCCGGATCGATGGCATGGCGGAGGGGCTGCGCCAGATCGCGGCCCTACCCGATCCCATCGGCGCGGTCCGCGATCTGCACGCTCGCCCCTCGGGAATCCAGGTCGGGCGGATGCGGGTGCCGCTCGGTGTCATTGGCATCATCTACGAGGCACGACCCAATGTGACCGCGGATGCCGCCGGATTGTGCTTGAAATCGGCCAATGCCGCCATCCTACGGGGCGGCTCCGAGGCCATTCATTCCAATCAGGCCATCGCCGGCTGCATTCGTCGCGGCCTTGCGGTAAGCGGTTTGCCGCAGGAAGCGGTGCAGCTGGTGGAGGTCACCGACCGTGATGCCGTCGGTGAGCTGATTACGATGGATGACTATCTCGACGTGCTCGTTCCCCGCGGTGGCAAAGGCTTGGTCGAGCGGTTGCTGCGCGAGGCCACCGTGCCCATGATCAAGCACCTGGACGGTGTCTGCCATGTTTATATCGACGATCAAGCCGACCCGGAGAAGGCGATTCGAATCGCATACAACGCGAAAACGCAACGCTACGGCACCTGCAACACCATGGAGACTCTGCTGATCGCCGAGGCCATCGCACCGGGTCTTCTTCCGCGACTGATCGAGCTCTACCAGCGCGCTGAGGTGGAACTGCGGGGTTGCGAGCGCACGCGAGCGCTGGCACCGTCCGTCGCACCGGCCACGGAGGCGGACTGGAGCGCCGAATATCTTGCCCCCATACTGGCCGTCCGGGTCGTTGCGGATATGGACGAGGCGATCGAGCATATCGAACGCTACGGCTCGCACCATACGGACGGCATCGTGACCGAGAACTATACGCGTGCCTGGCGCTTCCTGCGCGAAGTCGATTCCAGCTCGGTCATGGTCAACGCCTCGACCCGCTTCGCCGATGGCTTTGAATATGGGCTCGGGGCGGAAATCGGCATCAGCACGGATAAACTGCACGCGCGTGGGCCGGTGGGGCTCGAGGGCTTGACCACAGAGAAGTACCTGGTGCTAGGCGACGGCCATATCCGCGAATGACGCACGGCAATCGGACCCGCGGTGCGCCGATTGGCCTGCTGGGCGGGACGTTCGATCCCGTCCATCACGGGCACCTGCGCCCGGCGATCGAACTGTTGGAATGTCTCGGCTTGGCGGAAATGCGCCTCGTGCCCGGATACGTCCCCCCCCACCGGCGTTCCCCCCAAGCGGCTCCTAAGCAGCGGTTACGCTTGTTGCAATGCGCTGTAGCGGGAGTTCCAGGGTTGGTGGTCGACGCGCGCGAACTGCGTCGCGGCGGTTATTCTTACACGATTGATACCCTATATGAGCTGCGCGCCGAAATCGGTCAGCGACCGCTTTGCTTCGCAATAGGCAGTGACGCCTTCCTCGGCTTGCCCGGTTGGTATCGTTGGCGGGATCTCCCGGCGCTGACCCATTTCGTGGTGATGCAGCGCCCGGGACACACCTTGCGACTCGGCGGGGAATTGTCCGATTGGACAGCCGAGCGCCGAGTGACCGATCCGCTCGCGCTTCATGAATGCAGCAGCGGCCTGGTCCTATTTCAGGAGACCACGGCGCTCGATATCTCGGCGTCGAGCATCCGACGGCTGCTTGCCCAAGGCCGGTCCGCGCGCTTTTTGATGCCGGACGCCGTGTGGGAATGTATCGCCAAGGGAGGGTTTTACGGTTACCCGCAGATCTGAACACGCGCAACAGCAAATCGCCAGCCGCGCTGGGGAAGGAGGTCTACAGGATTTCATGATCAATTCCGTGAAGGTCGTGGAGGAGGTACAGCGAATCATTCACACGGCATTGGAGGGTATCAAGGCAGAGGACATCGTCGTGTTGGACGTGCGTCGGCGCACGTCGATCACCGACCTCATGGTGTTCGCCAGCGGCACATCGCGCCGGCACGTCAAATCGATCGCCGATCGGGTTCTCGAGGCGGCCGAGCACAACGCCATCCAGGCGCTTGGGGTCGAAGGAGAAGACAGCGCCGAATGGATTCTCATCGATCTGGGCGATGTCGTTGTCCATGTGATGCAGTCCTCGGCCCGAGAGTTCTACCGGCTTGAACACATTTGGGGCATGGAATCCGAAGACGAGACTGCCGGGTTCGGGGAAGGGTCTTGACTGTCCATGGAGCTGCGTCTGATTGCCGTCGGCCAGCGCATGCCGCGTTGGGTCGAGGACGGGTGGCGGGAATTCGCCAGGAGAATGCCTCCCCAGTTGCCGTTGTGCCTGCTGGAGGTGCCACTCGGCCGGCGCGGGCGGCGTCATAATGTCAACGACGCATTGGCCGAAGAGGGGCGTCGCGTGATGGCCGCGGTCGGAAATGCGCGCATCGTGGCGCTCGATTGTCGCGGCAGCCTGCTCAGCACGCCCGAGCTCGCCTCGCGTTTGGAAGATTGGATGCAAGAGGGGCGCGACGTCGCGCTCCTCATTGGCGGCCCGGATGGTTTGTGCCGGGACTGCCTGACAAAGGCGGAATACCTCTGGTCTCTTTCGCCGTTGACCCTGCCTCACATGCTTGTTCGGGTCATTGTTGCAGAGCAGCTGTACCGCGCCTGGACGGTGCTGCAAAATCATCCTTATCATCGGGGCGGATGAGCGGCGGAGAAAACGATGCCCCGCTTCATCGCTTCGCGAACTAGCCTTTACGAGGTCTGGCATGGTGGCGGACACGCTTCCTGATATCTATCTCGCCTCTATCTCGCCGCGGCGTCGGCAGCTGCTCGAACAGATCGGCGTGAATTTTGCCGAAGTTCGACAGGATATCGAGGAAACCCCGCAACCGCGCGAAAGCCCGGAGGTCTTCGTATTGCGGCTGGCGTTGGAGAAGGCGCGGGCCGGTTTGCAAGCCTTGCCGAAGGAGCGAGTCAGGCCTGTCCTCGGCGCGGATACCGTTGTGGTCATCGACGAGGAGGTGCTCGGCAAGCCCGCCGATGAAGCGCAGGCGGTGGCGATGTTGGAGCGTTTGTCCGGTCAGGTGCACCGTGTGCTCACCGGCGTTGCGATCGTTGAAGCCGAACACGAGGCGACGCGTCTTTCCGTGAGCAACGTGACGTTCCGCGCGCTGCAGCGCGACGAGCTGCATGCCTACTGGCGTACCGGTGAGCCTCGTGACAAGGCCGGCGGCTACGCCATTCAGGGACGCGGGGCGCTGTTCGTCGAGCATTTGGATGGCAGCTACTCGGGGGTCATGGGCTTGCCCTTGTTCGAGGTCGGAGAGCTGCTCGCCGAGTTCGAGATTCCCTATCAGCGACACTGGCGCTCCGGGTAAAGCGTGGGCCAGGAGATTCTGATCAACGTCACGCCTCGCGAGACCCGGGTGGCGGTCGTCGAAAACGGTGTCCTGCAGGAGGTCTACATCGAGCGCGCCTGTCGGCGTGGGTTGGTCGGCAACATCTACAAGGCGCGCGTCTCTCGCGTTTTACCAGGCATGCAGGCCGCTTTCCTCGACGTAGGTTTGGCCCGAACGGCTTTTCTGCATGCATCGGATATCATCGGTACCGAGCCGCCGCTCGAGTCGAATGCGGTTCCGCCACCGGATATCACCGAGCTACTCAGAGAGCGGCAACACATTCTGGTTCAGGTGATCAAGGATCCCATTGGCAGCAAGGGAGCCCGCCTGACAACCCACATTACCATTCCCTCCCGGCTCATGGTCTTGTTGTCCGGTAGCGCTACGGTGGGGATCTCCGCGCGGATCGAGGAGGAGGGCGAGCGTGGCCGGCTGCGGCGCATCGGCGAGGCGTTCGTCGCCGCCGACGAAGGCAATGGCTATATCCTGCGTACCGCCGCGGAAGGAGCCTCTGAAGAGGCCCTGCAGCGTGATCGCGACTTTCTGCGCAAGCTCTGGAGCTCGATACAAGCCCGTAGCGAACTGGCTCAGCCCGGAACGCTCGTGCACGGTGACCTGCCACTCGCGCTGCGCGCACTGCGGGATCTGGTCACCGAAGGCATCGCCAAGGTCTGGGTGGATTCATGGGAGACCTACCAGAAAGTACGGAGCTTTTGTGAGCAGTTCCTACCGGATATCGCAGAGCTCATTGAACATTACCAGGGCGAGCGGCCGATCTTCGATCTCTACGGCGTGGAGGACGAAATTCAACGCGCCCTGGAACGTCAGACCCAGCTCAAATCGGGGGGGTACCTGATCATCGATCAGACCGAGGCGATGACCACCATCGACGTGAACACCGGCGGTTATGTCGGTCACCGCACGCTGGAAGAGACGATCTTCAAGACCAATCTGGAAGCCGCTCAAGCCATAGCGCGGCAGCTCCGGCTGCGTAATCTGGGCGGTATCATCATTATCGATTTCATCGATATGGAAGAGGAAGACCATCGGCGTCAGGTGCTGCGCGCCCTCGAGAAGGCACTGGAGCGGGATCACGTGAAGACTCATATTAGCGGGGTCTCGGCGCTGGGTCTGGTTGAGATGACGCGCAAGCGCACCCGCGAGTCGCTGGAGCGCATATTGTGCCAGCCATGCCGAACCTGCGCCGGGCGCGGCACCGTAAAGACGGCCGAAACAGTGTGCTACGAGATCGCGCGTGAAATCCTAAGGGAGGCCCGTCAGTTCGATGTGCATAAATTGCTGGTGCTGGCTTCCCAGGAGGTTGTCGATCTGATCCTCGATGAGGAGAGTGATACCCTTGCCGAGCTCGAGAGCTTCATCGGCAAGCCGATCGAGTTCCAGGCAGAGCCGCTTTATACGCAGGAACAGTTCGACGTGGTCCTGATGTGATCGTCTGGCGGCGAAGTCTCGGCACGTTTCCTCGAAGCCTGCCGCGGGTCGTGCACCGGCGTCGGTGCGTCCGCAGGAGTCGTTGCCTTGTCGCCGCGCACGGCTGAACGTATTTACGCCGCCGCCTTCTATGCCGTGGCCGTCGTGGTGTTCGCCACGGCGCTCGCGGTGACGCTGCTGCGCTTGGCCGTGGCCTGCGCCCCGAGCTTTCATAACGAGATCGAGGCGGTCCTCGCACGCTGGCTGGATCGCCCGGTAGTGATCTCGGCATTGGAGGCCCGTCTGACGGGATTCACCCCTTCGTTGGTTCTGCGCGATGTGCGCATCGGCGGCGTTGCGGACCGCGCGCCAGATCTGGCGGCAAAGCGCATCGAGGTCTCGGTGGACTTTTCGCCGCTGCTGCTCCTCGAACCCCAGTTCGCCGATCTGCGCGTCGACAAGCTCAAAGTCACGCTGACGCGCTCGGCGAATGGGCGGATCGACCTCGGCCCAGGAGGCAACGGCACGGGTGAGGAGGGCATCGGCGATCGGCTGATTGGCCTTATTTCCCGTGTGCAATTGCGCGACGCCTCGGTGAGCCTGGTTGATCGGCACAAGGCGAGACGCTGGCAGCTGGAGGATGTTTACGCCTCGTTCTGGCACGATGGCGGGGATTCGCATCTGGCGGTTCGTCTCCGGCCGCAGCAACCCGTGTTGGCGAAGCGCGTGGAACTGGCCGTTCGCTGGCATGGCTCGCCGAGCGCCTTGGAAGAAAGCAACGGCGCCGGTTATCTGCGCGTCGTGGATGCCCGATTCGATCGGATCGTTGCGGCATTACCGGCCGGCTGGAGCGCGCCAGTCATCGCGGGGAAGGCGGACGCACGGATTTGGCTGAGCTTGCGCCAGGGGCGGCCCGAGTGGGTTGCACTGGAGGCGAGCGCCCGTGACGTGGAGTTGAACGGCGCCAGAGCTTTGCGGTTTCATCGTATGGCCGGACGCGGCCGCTGGCGGCGTAGCGGCGAGGGCTGGGCCGTCGATATCAACGACTTGCGGCTACAGCGCCCGGGCCTCGAGCCGACGCTGCCCGGTGAGCTATCGATTCGCTACGCACCGCGCGGTGCGCACGCCGCTTCAATGCGTGCCCGTGCCTCATCATTACAGCTAGGTGATTTGACCGCGCTAGCGCAGGCGAGCGACCGCTTGCCGCCGAATTGGCGGGAACGACTCGCGCGATTGGCTCCGCAGGGTGCGATTGATGACGCGGGCGTCGTGGTACAGGCCACGAGCCAAGCGCAACGCTGGTACGTAAGCGGACGGTTTCAGGATCTCGTCCTGCACCCGGCTGAGGGCGCCCCGGGTCTGACTGCCGGGAGCGGGCGGTTTTCGATCACTGACCGTGGCGGTCGACTGCAGCTCGAGGCTCGCCAGACCGATCTGCGCCTGCCTGCTCTATTCAGGCAGCCGCTCGCCTTGAAGCGCCTGCAGATGAGCAGTGAATGGCGGCTCGCCGATGGCCGCTTTCGGTTGGTCATCCCCCGCCTCGAGGCGAGCAGCGCGGCCGGTGAGCTCGATGCCCGGGTCGGCTTCTGGCTTGGCGGGCGAGAGGGGCCATTCATCGACGCGCGCGCGCATCTGCGCCACGGTACTGCCGGTGCTATCAGCCGTTATCTGCCCACGCGTCTCGTTGCCAAGGGACTCGACGATTGGCTGCGCAGCGCCCTGCGCGGCGGCCGCATCCGCGCTGACCTCGTGCTGCGCGGCTTGCTCCGCGATTTCCCCTACCGTAGCGGTTCCGGCGTATTCGAGGTGCAAAGCCGAGTAGACGATTTGAGGCTTGCCTACCATCCGGACTGGCCGGAGCTCCGTGGGCTGGACGGGCGGATGCTCATCCGCGAGGGGGCGTTTCGGGCCGAGGTCACGCGCGGTCACATTTACCGCAGTGCCCTGACCCATGCCACGGCCGACATCCCCGATCTGCGCCACCCGAAGCTTCGAATTCAGGGGACGCTGGGCGGCCCGGGAAACGATGTGTTGCGTTTTCTGCGGGAATCGCCGCTGTCTGGAAATCATGCGGATGTACTGCGCCAGGTCTCGCTCGCTGGGAATCAGAAGCTTGAGCTGCAGCTTGCCTTTCCGTTCCATGGCCGGCCGATCGGGGTCGATGGCCGGATCGATCTCGAGGGTGCCCGGCTGGCGGTCAAGCCTCTCGGCTGGGTCGTCGACGATCTGACCGGCCGGCTTGGTTTCGATGAGAACGGGGTGCGCTGGGACCGATTGCGCGGGCGCTTCGGTGGTCATCCGCTGGTGAGTCAGGCGGAGACGCTTGGTGAAGCGGGGGAACGGAGCATCCATATTGAGACACGTTTCCGTGCCTCGGTGGCGGATTTGCTCGGCGCTGATAATCCACTGGCGGAGCACGCCCCCGGAATCACGGACTGGCGTTTGCAAGCCGATGCCAACGGATTTCGCTCCCCGGTGAAGCGGTTGGATCTGACACTGCTATCGCAGCTACGCGGCGTGCAGGTGAATTGGCCCCGATCGCTGGCGAAACCGCAAATGAAGCCGCAGTCGCTCAGCGTCCGCACGCGATTGCTGGATTCGGCCGCGGCCGGTGTGATCCGGCTGCGTTACGCGGATATGGGAGCCGCCATCCTCACTTTGACGCCGCATGGTCGCGGTATCGAGCGCCTCGGCGTGGCGGTGGGCGGCGGCGACCCGGGCTTGCCCAACACCCCGGCCACTGAAGTCACGGGCACGGTGGAGCGGCTTGTTCTGGCCACGGGGGTTGATCTGGAGGCCCCCAGTGAAACGTCGGCGCTTCCCCCATTGCGCCGCGTCGATTTGCGGGTCGAGCGGCTTTCCTGGGCAGGTACCCCGCTCATGGAAGCGCTGCAGGTCTACGGAGAAAAGGGGGTCGACGCCTGGCACCTCCGCCTCTCGGGACCGGCGGCCGCCGGTCGGATACACTGGCCCACTCAAGAAAAGGGCCGGGCGACAATGAATCTCGCGCGCTTGAACCTCGCCGCTTGGCCCGGACTTGGCAGCGGCCGCGCTCGGCTTCGCCCGAAGGCACTCGAACTCCCTGGGCTCGATTTGGATATTGCGGCCTTGCGCGTCGCTGATGCTCCATTCGGGCATCTTCGCCTGCGCGTGGATCAAGTGGACGAGGGTTTGGCGCTGAGGACGATAAACCTGACCGGGCCCGTGCTCGAGGTCAATGGAGACGGTCGAATGCGTGGCAAGGGGGCCGAGGGATATTCGGCGCTGGATCTCAGCGCGACCAGTAAGGATACCGGCAAGGCATTGTCACTGTTCGGGTTCGTGCAGGCCATCGGCCACGGCAGGACCGAGGCGCGAGCGCAGCTGCGCTGGCCGGGTACCTTGTTGGACTGGGGAATGGAGAGTCTCACCGGAGAGGTGCGCTTTAGCGTGCGGGACGGCTCGCTGCTCAAGATTCAACCGGGTGCGGGACGGATTTTCGGTTTGTTGAGCGTGGCTACCTTGCCGCGACGCTTGACGCTTAATTTCTCCGATTTCTTCGGCAAGGGATTCGCGTTTGATCGGATCAAGGCCCGTTTTCACCTTGAAAACGGCACGGCGCATCCCGAGGTTTTCTACGTTGACGGCCCCGCCGCGCGCATCGAGGTCTCAGGTCCGATTGATCTCGTTAAAGGGCGATACGATCAGACGGTTACGGTTGTACCTCATGTCTCTTCTACGGTGTCACTGATCGGCGGATTGGCCGGTGGGCCAGTGGCAGGTGTAATCTTGTTCCTGACCCAAAAGTTGTTTCAAGCGAACATAGAGCAACTCGCCAAGAATCGATATCGGATAAGCGGTCCGTGGGAGCACCCGCGGATCGAAGGCGGGATGGACGCCGACCAACGTGCCGGGGGGACGGATGATCCAAGATGAGGCGCACCTGGCGGCCATTCAGATGGTCTCCGGCGAGAGCGTGGCAGAAAACCTCGAAGCAGCCGATCACCTCATTGCGAAGGCGGTGAATGCCGGTGCCCAGTTGGTGGCATTGCCGGAGAATTTCGCTTTTTTGGGGCGTGAAGAGGCGGCTAAGCTGGCCATCGCCGAACCGGACGGGGACGGGCCCATTCAGTCGTTTCTGGCGGAAACGGCCCGGAATCACGGTATTTTCCTGGTCGGTGGCACGCTCCCGCTGCGCGCCAGCGAGCAAGGGCGCGCGCGTGCCGCCTGTTTGGCCTATGGCCCCAACGGGGAGCGCTGCGCACGCTACGATAAAATACACCTTTTCGACGTGGCGGTAAGCGCGGCTGAACGCTATTGTGAGTCGGAAACCCTGCAGGCGGGTGAGAGCATTGTAATTTTCGATACGCCATTTGCCAGGGTGGGTCTGGCCATCTGTTATGATCTGCGTTTCCCCGAGCTCTTTCGAGAGTTGGTGGCAAGCGGTGCGGAGTTGTTGATCGTGCCGTCGGCGTTTACCGCGCTAACCGGTGCTGCCCATTGGGAGCTTCTGGTTCGCGCCCGGGCCGTGGAGAACCTGTGCTACGTAATGGCTCCCGATCAGGGTGGCAAGCATCCCAACGGGCGGATGACCTATGGCGAGACGCTGATCGTAGATCCATGGGGGCGGGTATTGGACCGCCATAGCCGTGGGCCGGGCCTGATTCACGCTCGAATGGTTCGCTCCGAGCTGCGGGAGACGCGCCGGCGCTTCCCGGCGCTCGAGCATCGCCGTCTGGGCGTAGCGCCGCCGCCGGTGGCAAGGTCGACGGAGGAAGGCAATGTCTGATGATACGATGCAGCACAATCTTGATCTGGCGCGCCAGAGTATCTTGGCTCCCGCCGATCTGACCGAGACCGATTTGGAGCGGGTTTTCGGGCAGTTGATGGTTCCCAAAGTCGACGCTGCCGACCTTTATTTTCAGGTGCAACGGCATGAGGCGTGGGTTCTGGAGGACGGAATCATCAAGGAAGGCAGCCGCAGCCTCGATCAAGGCGTTGGTGTGCGGGCGATCAGCGGTGAACAGACCGGGTTTGCCTACTCCGACGAAATCGTGCTCCCGGCGCTGCTGGAGGCCTCCAGCGCCGCGCGTGCCATCGCGCGCAGCGGCGGTGCCGGCCGGCTACAAGCGTGGAAGGCGGGTGAAGGCTTGGCACTGTATGAACCCATCAACCCGTTGGACAGTTTGAGCGCCGCTGAAAAGGTTGCCTTGTTGCGGGAACTCGATGCGGAAGCCCGGCGGCAGGATCCCAGGGTGGAACAGGTTGTCGTCAGCCTGGCCGGTGTTCATGACGTCATTCTGGTCGCGTCCGGCGATGGGCGCCTGAGCGCCGATGTTCGCCCCTTGGTGCGGCTCAACGTCAGTGTCCTGGTCGAGCAGAAGGGGGCTCGCGAGAGCGGCAGCGCGGGCGGCGGCGGCCGGTGCGGTTACGAGTTTTTCCTCGGTAGCGACTGTATCAAAGGGTATGCACGCGAGGCGGTGCGCCAGGCGCTGCTCAACCTCGAAGCGGTGGAAGCGCCCGCGGGCACGCTGCCGGTTGTCCTCGGCCCGGGATGGCCTGGGGTATTGCTCCACGAGGCCATTGGGCATGGCCTGGAGGGCGATTTCAACCGCAAGGCCACCTCGGCCTTTGCCGGGCGCATCGGTGAACGCGTCGCCTCACCGCTTTGTACGGTGGTCGATAATGGAACGCTACCCAATCGTCGCGGCTCGCTCAACATCGACGACGAGGGAACCCCGACGCAGTGCACCACGCTAATCGAGCGTGGTGTGCTCGCCGGTTACATGCAGGACAGCCTGAATGCCCGGTTGATGGGCATGCGCGCGACCGGCAACGGCCGGCGGGAATCCTATGCGCATCTGCCGATGCCGCGTATGACGAATACCTACATGCTGGCCGGGCCTCACTCCCCGGAGGAAATTATCGCCTCGGTGGATCGCGGTCTCTATGCCGTCAATTTCGGCGGTGGCCAAGTGGATATTACCTCCGGCAAGTTTGTGTTCTCCGCGAGCGAGGCGTACCTGATCGAGAAGGGCAAGATCACGCGGCCGGTCAAGGGCGCGACATTGATAGGCAATGGGCCGGACGTTTTGACCCGGGTCAGCATGGTGGGCAACGACCTGCAGCTCGACAGCGGCATCGGTACCTGCGGCAAGGAAGGGCAAAGCGTGCCGGTCGGTGTCGGCCAGCCCACGCTCAAAGTGGATGCGCTGACGGTCGGAGGAACACAGGTCGGCTAGTCAGCGAGCCATTTTCTACAGACAGGAGAGTTGGATGACGGAGTCCACGTTGAGTCCGGCCGTGCAGCGGCAGCTGCCGCATAAAACCGAGCTTGCCGAGCTGTTGGGTGAAGCGCTCGAAGAGGCGACTCGACAGGGTGCCACCGCGGCAGAAGGCTCCGCCAGCACGAGCTTCGGCCTTTCAGTCAAGGTCCGCCACGGAGAGGTGGATACGTTGGAGCACATGCGTGATCGTGGCCTGGCGATCTCCGTCTATTTCGGTCAGCGCAAGGGCACGGCAAGCTCGGCGGATTTCAACCGTGCCTCGCTGGTGGAGACGGTTCGCGCGGCCTGCGATATCGCGCGCTATACCTCCGAGGACCCCTGCGCCGGGTTGGCCGACGCGGCTTTAATGGCCTCGGACGTACCAGACCTCGACCTATATCATCCGTGGGATGTCGGCCCGGAGGAAGCGCTCGATTTGGCGCGGGAGTGCGAGGCCGCTGCACTCGGGTTCGATGCGCGCTTGACCAACTCCGAAGGTGGCGAAGTCACGACGCACCAGGGGATACATGTTTACGGCAACACCCATGGTTTTCTAGACGGATATCCCAGCTCGCAGCACAGCATCAGCTGCGTGGTGCTGGGTGGTAGCGGCGAGTCCATGCAGCGTGATTATTGGTACACCACGGCGCGGAACCCGGGTGCGCTGCAGTCCGCCTCGGCCGTGGGACAGGAAGCCGGACGGCGTACCGTTGAGCGCCTCGGTGCGCGCCGGCTTTCGACGCGAACGGTCCCGGTGTTGTTTACTCCGACGGTTGCCCGAAGTCTTTTTGGGCATTTCCTCGGAGCGATCCAGGGTAGCAGCCTGTACCGCAAGGCCTCCTTTCTGCTCGACTCGCTGGATACGCGTGTGTTCCCGGAATGGCTTACGATCGAGGAACAGCCGCGGTTACCGGGTGCTCTGGGCAGCACGCCCTTCGATGGGGAAGGCGTGGCGACCCGTCCTCGCATCCTGGTCGAGCAAGGGGTGTTACGGGGTTACGTCTTGTCGAGTTATTCAGCGCGAAAACTGGGAATGCAGACGACAGGTAACGCGGGCGGAATCCACAATCTGGTGGTCAATCCGGGTGCCATGAGTTATCCACAATTGCTCCGGGACATGCATGAGGGGCTGGTTGTCACCCACTTGATGGGACAGGGCGTCAATCCGGTCACTGGCGATTATTCCCGAGGCGCGGCGGGCTTTTGGGTAGAGAACGGAGAGCTCGCGTATCCCGTTGAAGAAATCACGATCGCTGGCCGGCTCAAGGAAATGTTCGAACGTATCCGCGCGGTTGGGAATGATGTTGACATCCGTGGCAATATACGGACCGGCTCCGTGCTCGTCGAAGGCATGACCGTCGCTGGCGAGTAGTTTCGCTGATTTCCTGCACAGCGTTGCAGGCGTGGCCGGCCGCTGGTCTTGCGGCCGGTCAAATTCGCCCCCACCTCTTTTAATGAGCGACGCTCGCTAATTCGATTCGCGGCGGGATTACCGGCGTGATAAGGTTCGGTTCGCTTCGCGCCAGACAACTTTGCCGGTGGATTTTCACCGCCGTCGCTGTGGCGGTGCTTAGTCTGGCACTAGGATCCGGTCGCCATTTCAACAAGCAAACAACTGCAAACCCAGAGAGGGAGACGTATGAAGTTTCGAGAGTTGCTCGAAACCTGGGAGAGATCCGCTGGAGAGCGGCGCACCTTGGAAGTGTACTCCGTGCGCCTGCCGATTCACGACGCAGCAAAACTCGCAGCGCTGGCCGAGATATTTCCAGGACGCTCGGAGCAGGACATCATCACCGATTTGCTTTCCACCGCATTCGACGAAATCGAGGTGGCTTTCCCCTATGTGCCGGGTGAGCGGGTGGTAGCCGAGGATGAACATGGCGATCCGATCTATGAGGACGTTGGACTGACGCCTCGTTTTCAGTCCCTCACTCGCAAGCACCTGAAGTATCTCAGCGCCGAGTACGATGAAGAGTGAGGCCGGCACCGCGGTATGGCAGGCGGTTAGGTTATTCGGTTTCGCCGAAGCGGGCGTCGACCAACTCACCCAAAGTGGCAAGGGCCTCACTGGCGTCTGACCCACGGGCTAGAATCAGAAGCTCCGTTCCGTAACAGGCCGCAAGCATCATCAACCCCATAATACTCTTGCCGTTGACCTCTTTGCTGCCGCGCTTAACCCGTATCTCACTTGCAAAACGCGAGGCCACCGAGACAAAACGGGCAGCGGCTCGAGCGTGCAGGCCGAGCTTGTTGCTGATCCGAATCTCGCGTATGAGAAACTCGTCGCTATATATCATGTCCAGTTCGGCACGGGGGTCATAGCAGCGGCATTCCGTAGCGCTCCCCGGGAAAAGGCTGGTCTCGCGCTTCGATCCGCGATAGAGCCGAAAAGCCCGATATTGTTACTGGTAGCGGCCGACCGGTACCGGCCGCGATAGTCCTACCTCCCTGCTGGCCGCGTGCTGCGCCGAGGTCAATGGTTCTAGAGGGTGATATATCAGTGAATATAGATGCTCGCGCGCGGCCACTCAGCCCGGAAAGCGGTTTCGGCCTCGGATTTGGCCCGTCAGTGCATCGCGCGCTCTGTGCAGTGCTCGAGTGCGAAATTGCTCCAGCACCCGTGACAAGGGCAAGCCTGGTGCTTGACAGGAGCCTTCTCCAAGCAAGCTGAACCTGTGCAGGCGTCAGTGATGCGCTCACACTCATCCGTGTGCAAGCTCCCGGTGGCGAACAGTGACGCTACTTTTCCGCGTTTTGAAGTGATCGGCCAGGCGATTCGCTATATAGACAGACCGATGCTGACCGCCCGTGCAGCCAATGGCGACGGTGAGGTAGCTACGATTTTCGCGCTCGAAGTGCGGGATCCACTCATCGAGAAATTCCTGTACCTGCATGTAATAGCGCTCAACGCTTTGCTGAGCGGCGAGATAGTGGCCCACGGGGGTGTCCAGGCCGGTGAGCGCACGTAAATCCGGCTCCCAGTGCGGGTTGGGCAGGCAGCGGGCGTCGAATACATAATCGGCGTCGGAGGGTATTCCGTGTTTGTAGCCGAACGATTCGAACAACAACGACAAAGCGTGCGACCCGCGCACGAGGCGCTTGCGAACCAAGTCGCGTAGCTGGTGGACCGTGGTTCGCGTGGTGTCGATGATGAGATCGGCCCGCTCCAGAATCGGTCCAAGGAGGCGGCGCTCGCACTTGATTGCCTCGGAGAGCGGGACATCGGGGCCGCTGAGCGGGTGACGCCTGCGAGTCTCGCTGAAGCGCGTGATCAGCGTATCGTGTTCCGCATCCAGCGCCAGAATCTCGCAGTGAACGCCCAGAGCCGTTATCGCCTGAAGCGTCTGTGGGAACCGGCTGAGGTCTTCCGGGCCACTGCGTGCGTCGATGCCAACCGCGTACTGGTGGTTCATGGCCACGGGTGTTTCCGTGACATGATGGGCAAATGCGCTGAGCAAACCGACGGGCAGGTTGTCGAAGCAATAAAAGCCCGTGTCCTCCAGCGTGTTGAGCGCGATGCTTTTGCCGGAACCGGAAAGTCCGCTGATAATCACCAACCTCATACCGGCTCCGGGGCCTGTTCTTCATATACGCCCAGCGTGGGGGAGGCGAGCACATGTCGTGCCTGCATCTGGCGCACCGCGGTCTCAACAAGCAGTGCTTGCGGACGTCGGGTGTATAAGGCCAGGTGGGGTAATTTACGGCCAAGCCAGCCCGGTGCGCTCCATGCGCCGTGCAGCGGGTCCGTCATGGGCGCGGTGTCGGTGAGTGTCACGATCAGGCGAATGGCGGCGCTCGAGGCGACGGCATTCTCGCCGAAGCAGTCCTTAACATTAACGAGCCCCAGCCCGTGGACCGCTAAGCAACCCTGAAACGCTCCCGGAGGGCTGCCCCGGAGCGTCCCGTCAGTTTCGGCGACAATGCGCACGGCGTCATCACTCACTAGTGGGTGCCCACGTTCAAGCAACATCAAGGCGGTTTCACTTTTTCCCACACCGCTTTCGCCCTGAATCAGTACGCCATAGCCGTGAATTCGCACGAGTGTCCCGGGACGGACGAGATCAATTTGCAGATCGATCAGGCTTCGGAGGCGCTCAAGCGCCTCGGTGGGGTGTAGCGGGGTGCTGATTAGCGGCGATTGCAGCCGGTAGTCGCGACGCTGAGCGGCGCTGATGTGGGAGGTGTCAATCCAGAGCAATGGTGCGTCCGCGGCATCAGGCAGCGGGCAGGACGGCAATAACCGAATCGACGCGG
>NZ_JBXWZQ010000017.1:0-9715 GCF_059432795.1 Nitrococcus sp.
GAGGTAACTGCTGTGCGGGTCGAAAACCCCCGCCCAGGCGTTCATGTATAGTTGAAAGACATCCTCGTCTTGATACTGCGCGAGGCTGCGGGCGATCCGCTGGTAGCGGTCGCGCAGCGTTGATCGGATCTCATCGGCGCTTTTACCCGCGAGCTTCAGCGTTAGCGCATCGTTTTTCACCCGCTTTTGCCAGATCCGGTCGAGCACTGCCTCGCCCGTCGCCCATGGCGCCTCGGTACGATCGATGTCGAAGGTGTCGTGGGTGGTGAACTTGAACGGCTTGGCGAGCTCCGCGAGCGCGAATTCGCTGCGTTCCTTGATCCGCTCGCGATAGACATCGAAAATGCGAAAAGCCGGTGTGATTTCGCCATCGCGCAGGAGGTCGTCCAAACGCGCGCGATAATGAGCGAACCGTGCCAGATCCTGCGCCAGGAAATAGTAATGCTGGGGATCGAGCGCCGTGAAGTACGCATCGTAAACCTGGCGGGAGAGGTCGTCATCGACCGGCCGGTCGCGGTAGTGATATTGCGCCAGAAAAGCGCCGATCATCTGTTCGGCGTGTGCGAAATCCGAACCCGAGCGCGGAAATGGGTTCGTTAACGCCAACACCGCGTAGCCGGCAAGCAATACGCTTGCCAGCATTATCGACAGCCAACGCCGCAAGGGTCGGCACCCGCTCATCGTCACCCCCGTCTACTCTGCCGCTCGATCAAGGCTCCGGGCTACGATTTCATACACATCCTTTGACAATCCCTCGCGGGCATAAACCCGATCCAACTGCCGATACATGTAGGCGCTTCTTATCGAATCATATCGGCCCCAGCGGCTGAGCGGTGTAACCAACCGGGCGGCGGTCTGTGGATTGATGGCGTCCAACTCCAGCACCCGGTCCGCAAGAAAAGTATAGCCTTCGCCCGAGACGTCGTGAAAACAAACGGGATTGCCTTGCGCGAACGCCCCCAGCAACGCTCTGACCTTGTTTGGGTTGCGGATATCGAAGGCGGGATGCGCGGTCAGGCCAATCACGCGGCTGAGCGTATCGGCGCGGCTGGACAAAGCTTGGACTCGAAGCCATTTATCCACAACCAGCGGTTCATGCCGCCAGCGCTCGTAGAAGTCCGTCAGCGCGGCTTCGGCTTCAGGGGAGCCGTTGTCGGCCAGCAAGGCAAGTGCAGCCAAAGCGTCCGTCATGTTGTCAGCCCGCCGATATTGGCCGAGGCAACGCTGCAGCTCCATGGGTTCTTGCAGCGTCATGAGATAGCCTAGGACGGCGTTCTTGAGCCGACGGTGGCCGGCCGCCAGCCGCGCGTCCTCCATCTTGCGCTCTTGTTCCTCGCACAGCGCGTAACGGCTTCGCAATTCCTCGACGAGCTGTTCGGCCAGGCCGCGACGCAGGGCTTGCCGGGCGGAATGGATGCCATCGACGTCGATGGTCTCCATCTGTTCGGCGAGGAAGCTCTCGCTCGGCAGCGCCAGCGCTTCAGCAAGCAAGGCGGGGTCGGTCTCGGTGTCGCACAGGGTACGCCGAAATGCCGCGTTAAAGCGCTCTGGCAGCGGCTGCGGTCCGTCCTCGACCCAGCGCAGCAGGATCCGCGTGCCCAACCGCTGTCCCGCCTCCCAGCGGTTGAACTCATCGTTATCGTGACCGAAGAGAAACGCCAGCTGCTCCTCCGTATACGGGTAATTCACCTTCACCGGCGCCGAAAATCCGCGCAGCAGCGAAGGGCAGGGACGTTGCGGGATATCGACGAAGTGAAATGTCTCCCGCTCACGGCGTAGCTCGAGCACGCGGCTGCCGTTGCCGAGCGCTCGCGTCTCGCCGTCCAGGCGCAGCGGCAAATCCCGACCGTCCGCGTCGAGCAGCCCGATGATCATCGGAATATGCAACGGCTTCTTGTCGGGTTGGCCTGGGGCGGGTGGCGTGCGCTGTTGCACGTGCAGAGTATAGCGCCGCGAGGCTGGATCATACTCGTCCTGCACTTCCAGCCGCGGTGTGCCGGCCTGGCTGTACCACAGCGCAAACTGCTCGAGGTCTACTCCGTTGGCCTCGGCCATGGCCGTGAGGAAATCATGGCAGGTCACCGCTTGGCCGTCGTGGCGCTCGAGGTAGAGCGCGAGCCCGCGCCGGAAGCCCTCCTGGCCGAGGAGGCTGTGATACATCCGGATGACTTCCGCGCCCTTCATATAGACGGTGGCCGTATAGAAGTTGTTGATTTCGACGTATTCGTCGGGGCGCACCGGGTGGGCCATGGGGCCGGCATCCTCAGGAAACTGCGCCGCGCGCAGACCGCGCACTTCCTGAATGCGTTTTACCGCCGCCGCGCCCATGGCCGCGTTGAATTGCTGTTCGCGAAATACCGTAAGGCCTTCCTTGAGACTGAGCTGGAACCAGTCCCGCAGCGTAACCCGGTTGCCCGTCCAGTTGTGCAGGTATTCGTGGCCGACCACGGCGAGAATATTCTCATAGTCCGTGTCGGTAGCGGTTTCCGGCCGGGCGAGTATGTACTGGGTGTTGAAGATATTGAGCCCTTTGTTCTCCATTGCACCCATGTTGAAGTCGCCCGCCGCGACGACCATGTAATCGTCAAGATCACACTCCAAGCCATAGGTCGACTCGTCCCACCGCATGGCCGCCTTCAAAGAGGCCATGGCATGGTCCGTTTTGCCGCGGTTCTCGTACTCGACGAAGATCCGCAGGCGGACCTCGCGGCCCGAGGCGGTAACGATACGGTCCTCATGGCAGGCGAGATCACCCGCGACCAGGGCGAACAGATAGCTCGGTTTGGGAAAGGGGTCTTCCCAGCGGACCCAGTGGCGGTTACCCGCGGCCGGTCCCTGCGCCACCTGGTTGCCGTTGCTCAACAGTACGGGGTAGCGATCACGGTCCGCCTCGATCGTCGTGGTGAAGCGGCTCATGACGTCCGGACGATCCGGGAAGAATGTGATGCGCCGAAAGCCCTGCGCTTCACACTGGGTGCAGAACATCGCGCCGGAGCGATACAAGCCCTCCAAACGCGTATTCTCCTGGGGGCGAATGCGCGTGATCACCTCAAGGGTGCAGCGTGCCGGGACTCGCTCGATGGTGAGCCCTTCGGCATCCAGTTGAAACGCTTGTTCCGGTACAGGCGAGCCGTCGAGCGTCAACCCCAGGAGCTCGAGGTCGATGCCGTCCAACCGCAGCGGCCCAGCGCCGGCCATTGCGGATTCGTTGCGGTGCAACTCCAAGCGCGCGTGAACCGTCGTCTGCTCCTGGTGCAGCTCGAAGCGCAGCGCCACGTGATCGACTAGGAAATCCGGGGCGGAATAATCGCGGCGGTAAACGGTAGTGGGCTGACGTGACATTGAACCTACGCTTTTCCCCGTTTGGTCAAACGCTTGTACGTACCGTATGGGTATATGATCACTAGCTTAACCTGTATGTCGTAACAGCGCATCCTCGGCCTACGATTGTGCCTCGGGCAGAGGGGGTGTCTCCTGTCGGCGCAATCGGGCGCCAAAGCGGGGTAGGATGAGGCGCTTGCGCATTGTCCGCGGTGCGGGACGCCTTCCCGGTGCCGCGGCAGGTCAACGGCTGGAGGTGATTGATGTTCGCCGGATTCAGTGATTCAGCAAGCGGCGTATCCGAGGACGCGGAACCGCGGCTCGAGGTGCTCGTGCATCGTCCGCCGCAGCCTGCCACTCGGACCCCGTTGGTGTTCCTGCATGGTGCCTATGTGGGGGCATGGTGCTGGGAGGTTCATTTTCTGCCCTATTTCGTACAGCGGGGCTATACCGTCTATGCGCTCAGCTTGCGCGGCCATGGCCGCAGCGCGGGGCACGGAGAGCTGCAGCAAACGGGCATATTCGAGTTTGTGCGCGACCTCGAGCGCGTCGTGGCCACGCTGGAGCGGCCGCCGGTGCTCATCGGCCATTCCATGGGCGGCTTTGTGATCCAGAAGTACCTGGAACGCCACGCCGTGCCGGGTGCCGTGCTCATGGCGTCAGTGCCGCCTCATGGCCTGGCGCAGTCGAGCATGCGGTTGATGCTCTCCGACCCGTCGCTGCTCGGAGAGCTGACCGCCCTGCAAGGTCTCGGGCCGGGCGCCGCCGATCTGAGCATCGCGCGGCGCGCGGTGTTCTCCGACCACCTGCCGGATGCGGTGTTGCTCGAATACGCCCGCAAACTGCAGCCGGAGTCGCGGCGGGCACTATGGGATATGACGGTCGGGGCCTTGCCCTGCCCCTGGCGCATGCGCGTGCCACCGATGCTGGTCATCGGCGCCGAAGGCGACGCGCTGTTCTCGATTGCCGAGACCAGGCAGACGGCCCGAGCCTATGGCGCCGACCTGCACCTGCAACCGAAAATGGCGCACGCGATCATGCTGGAGCCCGACTGGCAAGCCGTGGCGGAGCGTATCATCGAATGGCTGGCGGCCACGGGGCTGGCGGATTCGCAAGATCCCTGAAAGACATCGCACCGCACGGCGTTGGGCCGCGGCTCACCAGCGGTACTTGTCCCAGAGTTCCGGGTTGGCCCAATTGCTCGGGGAGAGCCAATCCGGGGTCGTCTTATAGGTTGCGATATCGAACTGATAGAGGAAGAGCCGCTCGCCCGCCACGCCGGCCGCTTGCCCATAGGGCGTGAATCCGAGACCGATCAGCGCCTGGCGCCGCCAGGATCCCCCATCCAGCTCCGACGACACGATGACCAAGACCTTGCGCGCATGCACA
This sequence comes from Nitrococcus sp., assembly GCF_059432795.1. Classification (NCBI taxonomy): domain Bacteria; kingdom Pseudomonadati; phylum Pseudomonadota; class Gammaproteobacteria; order Chromatiales; family Ectothiorhodospiraceae; genus Nitrococcus; species Nitrococcus sp. The sequence goes on from NZ_JBXWZQ010000017.1 coordinate 4,711, forward strand.
TCGCGCAGGCGTGAGAGCAGGACGTCAATCCCCTCCGCCGGCAACGCCGCGTCCGCCTGTACCAGCGCCAGGTCGTGGATGCCGAGCGCGGTTATTCCTTCCGTCGCCTCGGCGCTGGCAAGGCAGGTGAGGGACACCCCACTGCTGGTGAGCGACTTGACAGTGGGTGCCAGCGCATCGCCGATGACCATAACGGAGTGCGGGCCGACGTCGGTCAGCACCGCGCGCAGCCGTGTCTCAAGCGCCTCATTTGCCATCATCGAGCCCCATGTTTGCGGGGACTGGTCTGCAGGTTGACAACACCGACCGCGTTTCGCTCCTGCGCCGTGCACGCGACTCGGCAGGAACGGCGCGCCGGGCAAACTGAGCATCCGCTCACAGCACGCTGGTCAAGAACGACGGGATCGTGTCGCTAACTTAGTTGTCCGACTGCGCCGAGTCGCAGCGTCCAAACTATCACAGTGCTCGATGGGCGTCAGGAGTATCACGTTCCATGGATCTGGCAACCCTCATTGGTTTCGTCGGTGCCCTCGGAGTCATCGTTGCCGCCATCGTTGTCGGCGGCAGTCCGGCCATCTTCTTGAACGCGCCATCGGTGCTCATCGTGCTGGGCGGTACGTTGATGGCCGTGCTGATGAAGTTCCCGCTCGGCCAGTTCCTGGGCGCCTTCAAGGCCGCCGGCCGGGCGTTTCGATTTCGCAGCGAGGCCCCGCAGGCCTTGATCGAGCAGACGGTGGAGTTGGCGCAGGTGGCGCGCAAGGAGGGATTGCTGGCGCTGGAAAACTTCGAGGTCGCGAACCCGTTTTTCCGGCAAGGCATTCAATTTATCGCCGACGGCCATGAGCCCGATCTGGTCAAAAAGGTACTCGGCCAAGAGATCGATTTGACGATGGCGCGCGATGAGCAAGGCGAGCAGGTCTTCCGTGCCATCGGTGACGTGGCTCCGGCAATGGGCATGATCGGCACCCTGATCGGTCTGGTACAGATGCTCAGCAACATGGACGACCCGAAGCAGATCGGCCCGGCGATGGCCGTGGCGCTGTTGACCACGCTCTACGGCGCCGTGCTCGCAAACTCGATCGCAATTCCGATCGCCGACAAGCTTGCGAACCGCAATAGCGAGGAACGCCTTAATCGGACGTTGATTCTGGAAGGCTTGCTGTCCATCCAGGAAGGGCTCAATCCTCGGGTGATCGGGGAGTTGCTCAAGACCTATCTCCCCGCCAAGCAGCGGGTGCCGGCCGAGCAGGCCGCCTGATCGCATGCTCGGGGATACGGGGCAGAAGGACAAAAAGCGGGTGGCTGCCGGCGCGCCCGCCTGGATGGCGACGTTCGCGGATCTGAGCACGCTGTTACTTTCTTTCTTCGTGCTGCTGCTCTCCTTCTCCGAGATGGACGTCAACAAGTACAAGCAGATCGCCGGATCCATGCGTATGGCGTTCGGCGTGCAGGAAGAGGAGTTCGCCAAGCAGTCTCCCATGGGGACAAGCTTCGTGGCACGCGATTTTACTCCCGGGCAGCCCTCGCACTCGATCTTTGCCAAAGACGCGCCGCCGCAGAGAAACTTGAGCGACTTCATTCGTCCGATGAAGCCCGGCGTTCCCATCGAAACGGGCAATATCGGCAGCCCGAGCTTTATTTCGCGCCCCCCGCAACCGCTTATCGGCGCCGAAGCGCAGGCCCGTGCCAATCTGATCAAACTGCAGGGGCTGTTTCGCGAGGAGATTGACAGCGGCCTGATCGAAGTGGCTCGCATTGGTACTCAGATCGTTATCCGGATTCGGGAGCGCGGCTCGTTCCCTTCCGGCTCGGCGGAGCTCATCAGGCCGTTCTTGCCGGCCGTGCGCAAGATCGGGCAAGCGATACGGATGACCGAGGGCGAGGTGGTCATCGCCGGGCATACCGACAATGTTCCCATTCACAATAGCCAGTTTCGCTCCAACTGGGAACTCTCGGCGGCGCGCGCGGTTACGCTGCTGCACAAGCTGCAGGGGATTGACGAGGTGGATCCGAACCGTATCACCGTGGCCGGCCATGCCGATACGCGCGCTCTGGTGCCCAATGACACCCTGCAGCACAGAGCGCGCAACCGCCGCGTGGAGATCCGGCTGATCAATGGGAATGGTTTAGAATTATCCCGTAGCGTCAAAGACGTGCTCGATGCGAGCGATGCAAGAGGACAGGAAGGTGGCTGATCGAGAGCCTCACGATGTGCACGGGGAACGGCGCGAGAATTTCCGGGTCAACGATACGGTTCTGATCGATTACGAGCGCCTTTCCCGACAGGAAATGGAGTTTCGCCGCCGCAAGTACGCCCAGGAGGCAGCGAGCGCCTTTTCTCTGGTTTCGGAGATGAACGAACTGCGTCAGCAGACCGCCGTTCTGCGTCGCCAGGCCGAGCGGGAATCGGCGGTATTTGCCCGTCTCGTCGAACACCTCGATCGCAAGCTCGATCGGGTGATCGGCGTTTTGATGATCCATGAGTTTGGCGATCGGCCTCCGGAGTTCCTGGCGGTGGATATCGGCGCCGACGGCATTGGCTTCGGCACGATCGAGGTGTTCGAAGTCGGCCAAGCTCTGGATATGCGGATCATGATGCCCGCCACCGGGCTTGGCCTGCACACCTTTGCCGAGGTGGTGCGCTGCGGGGAGAGTGGCGGGCGCGGCGGCTTCAACGTCGGTGTCCGGTTTCAGTTCGTGCGCGAATACGATCGAGAAGTATTGGTGCAACACCTCCTGCAGCGCCAGTCCATGATGTTGCGCCAGCGCAAGCAGGAGCTCGAGGAGGACTAGGCGGCGGGCAGCGCAACAGGCCCAGCCCCGGCTCGCAGCGCCTTACGGGCGGGGCACCGCCTGGCCGGGTTCCCTGGACAGACCCGGCACCTTAGGCGATTATTGAATGTGATCAGGTAGACAAAGATGCGGGATCCGGTGTACGGGGTTATTCGCGATTTACTGTTTCTCATGGAGCCGGAACGGGCCCATCAGACGACGTTGCGTCTGCTCTCGGCCACCGCGCCGTTTGGTTTGAGTTGCCTGCTCGGCGCGCGTAGAACGCCGGAGCTGCCTTGCGAGGTGATGGGAATACGCTTCCCGAATCCGGTGGGCCTCGCCGCCGGCATGGACAAGAACGGCGATCACATCAGCGCGCTGAGCCGGCTCGGCTTCGGGTTCATCGAGATCGGGACCGTGACCCCTCGCCCGCAGCCCGGCAACACGCCTCCCCGCATGTTTCGCATTCCGCAGCGCCAGGCGCTCATCAATCGGCTGGGGTTCAACAACAAGGGTGTCGACCACCTCGTTCGCCAGGTGCGCCGGTCCGGTTATCGCGGTGTCCTGGGAATCAATATCGGCAAGAACGCCGATACGCCCGTCGAGCGCGCCGTCGATGACTACCTTATCGCGTTGCGCAAGGTCTACTCTCACGCGAGCTACCTGGTCGTCAACATCTCCTCGCCGAACACCCCCCGGCTACGGACGCTGCAACACGGCCAGCTGCTCGACGAGCTGCTCTCGACCCTGAAGGCGGAGCAGCGCCACCTCACGGTCGTGCATGGGCGGTACGTGCCGTTGGTTGTCAAGGTGGCGCCGGATCTCGACGATGAGGCGATCGACGTGCTCGCGCAGCAACTGCTGGAACACGCGGTGGACGGCGTTACGGCCACCAATTCGACGTTATCGCGCGAAGGTGTCGAAGGACTGCGTTACACGAACGAGGGTGGCGGTTTGAGCGGGGCGCCCCTGTTCGAACGCTCGACCCGTGTGCTGCGTCGCTTGAATGCCGCATTCGAGGGACGGATGCCGCTGATCGGCGTCGGCGGCATCATCCGCGCTGCGGATGCCGTGCAGAAGATGAAAGCGGGCGCCGATCTGGTGCAAATCTACTCCGGGCTGGTCTATTCCGGGCCGATGCTCATCGAGGAGATCGTGCGGGCGCGGATCGAGCAAGGGGCCGACCAGCCGTATCTGGCAGAGCAGCTCTAGGCTGAGGGAACAAGGCCGGGCGGCCACTCCAAGCCGCCCGGAAGGCTTTCGGCGCCAGGCGACGCGCGCTGCCGGATCATCATACGCGCTGCGCCTTCACGTGGTGCCCTCTAACCGTCCTTCAGCACCTCGCAGCGCTCGCAGCGGGTAAGCTGAATAAAACCGTCATCTGGGATGTTCAGCAGCTCGCCGTGAACCCGTCCGCCGCACGGACAGGGCTGCGGGAAGCCGTTGATGCAGCGCCCGCACGGGCGCGCATCGCTTGCATGCTCTTGCCAGTTGGGGCGCGGGAAATCCTTCATTTCGCTTCCTTTGGCGTGAGGAGTGCCGGCTGGCTTGGTAGCCTCACTGGCTTAAAACGGCAAAAGGCACGGTTGCCCTGACGATCTGGAAAGCTTATCGCGCTCGCGCGCGCGAGGCGAGTGGCCCGAGGTATCGTCGCCGAGCCCCTGCGCTGCGGCGTTCGCGTCTGCAGATGGGCGGGGTTTTTTCGGCGCGAGCCGGGCCAGTATCTTGTAATTCCGACGGGCGCTGCCGAAAATGAGCGACCGTTAGAGCCTACGCTTTCGCAGCTCGAGAGAAGGGCAATGCGGCGGATCAAACCGGAGAGGTGGCTGAGTGGACGAAAGCACCCGACTTGAAATCGGGCGAGCCTAACGGCTCCGGGGGTTCGAATCCCTCCCTCTCCGCCATACAACATAGATAACTATCTGTTATAATTGTGTTTTTATGTAAATCCTGCCACGCAGACCCCTTTTGGGTCCCCTCACATCGTTGACTCCTTGCCTGGCAGTTTCTCCTCTTTCGCACCGATCCAGATCACTCCTGTCCCAGAGTACACTTACTCATTAGGTCCTGTTCACATTTAAGCGAGCCAGAGCACGATGCACGCACACCTGACCATGGCAGCAAAATGCGCGGCGAGTTTTTCATAGCGGGTCGCTATCCGGCGGAACTGCTTGAGCCGGTTGAAGAAGCGCTCCACCAGATTGCGCGCCTTGTAGCGATGCCGATCATAGTC
>NZ_JBXWZQ010000018.1:0-10428 GCF_059432795.1 Nitrococcus sp.
AGATCTCAGCCTGGCAGGTGCATCGCGATCAACTCCAGGCGAAGGTGAACTGGCAGTTCACCGCGCAAGACGCACGCATCAAACTGAAGCGCCTATATCCGACGTTTCATGCGTGACATGACACTAGTCTATGTGGCAAGCTGGAACTATCGGAACACCGTCGAAACGACCAATACTCATTGGCGGGGAATCGGTGGGTGGCAACGCCGCTGAGCAAGCCACCACGCCGGGCGGGTAGCCACTTGACAGCGATCACGCCAAAGACGCTTGCCGCGGCCGTGCTGCGACGATACGGCACCACCTATGCTCAGGAAGGCGGCAGCCGGCTGGAAAAAAACACGCCCTCGGCGCTCTACCAATTGCTCACCATCGCCCTTTTGCTGAGCGCGCGCATTGCCGCCGCCAATGCCATGGAGGCTGCGACGGCGCTGCGCAAGGCAGGTTATACGACCCCCGGGAAAATGGCCCAAGCCACTTGGCAGCAGCGCGTCGACGTCATCACCTGGCATGGCTACAAGCGCTACGATGAGCGCACGGCCACGCTGCTGGGCGAAACCGCCGAGCTCGTGCTGAGCCGCTATCGCGGCGATCTGCGCCGATTGCGTGAGCGAGCGCAGCACGACCCCGCCCAGGAGAAGACTCTTTTGAAAGAGTTCAAAGGCATCGGTGATACCGGTGCGGATATCTTTCTGCGCGAGGTGCAGCTGGTCTGGGAGGAGGTCTATCCATACGCGGACAAGAAGGTCCTCAAGGCCGCCGACAAGCTGGGCCTGCCGAGCGAGGCCAGGCAGCTCTCGACACTGGTCGCGCGCGAGGACTTCGCCCGACTGACGGCGGGACTCATCCGGGTCGATCTGGCTCGGGCCTACGATACAATCCGAGCCGAGGCCTATGGCTAGCGCCAGGCGGCAGCGTGGCGCGCCGCGGAATCCACCCCATCCAGATGCCCGGACGCAAGGCGACGTGATGCAGCAGCGCGACGACAGGCTCGCCCTCGTGCACCGGTTCTTCGCCGGAACCGGCCGCAGCTACGACTTCATGGTCAATTTCGCCACCCTGGGCATCGACCGGCTCTGGAAGCGCCGGCTGGTCGCGCTCATGCCGCCCAATCCCGAGCGTATCCTGGACCTCGCCTGCGGCACGGGGCTCTCGACGCTCGCCATCGCGAAACGTTATCCGCGCTGCCAGATCGTCGGGGTGGAGTTACGGCAGGAATATCTGGACATCGCCCGCGAGAAGAGCCAGCGGTTAGGAATAACCAACATCGAATGGGTGCTCTGCCGCGCGGAAGATTATCACTCTGAACTGCCTTTCGACTGCGTGAGCTCTTCCTATCTCGCCAAGTACGCCGAGCTGCAACGCCTTATCCGCAACAGCAAGGAAATGCTGACAAATGGCGGCTTGCTATTGATGCATGATTTCACCTTCCCGCCGAAACGCCATCTCGTTTTGATTTGGCGGATTTATTTCAAGCTGCTGCAACGATTCGGCACGCCTTTTTTTCCTTCCTGGCGGGAAATCTACCATGGGCTGCCACAACTCATCGAAGAGTCGCAATGGGTTTGCGAACTCAACGAAGCGCTCGAGGCGAGCGGGTTCAATGACCTCGATGTTGAATATCTGACGCTTTATGGCTCGGCCATTGTCAAGGCGCGGGCGGTGAGATAACGCACGGTCTCTCCGCGAAGAAACGCCCGGGAGAGCTTCGATTCTCCTGCGGCGGTCGCGATTCCTTTTTAGAGACATCACGCCTTGCAGGCGCCGCGTGTTTTTGACCGCAATGGCGGGCTATGCGCGATTGAAGGGGCTTTGAGCCACGGAGTCCGCAGTCACGGACGACAACGTCAGCGCCGCGATCCTTGCGGGTGCCTCCCGCAGAATCTCCCGATAATAATTGACGGGAAACCGCCCGAGCTGAGATTCGGCCGCGCGCACGCGTTGGTCGATTTCCTGCTCCATACCTCGGATAAGCGCCTGGTCCATGTACCGACGCCAGTCATCGGCTTCCTCGCGAGGCTCGGCGAGACCGCGGGGAAGGGGCGGCCCGGATTTACGGGCGAGAAAATGCCAGGCGGGAAGGAGCGCCGGCGGCTTTTCGATGAGCTTCTCAGGGGAATGCCAAGCGGTGACGATCTCGGTGAGGTCGTCGGCGATCTGGTAGGCCTCGCCAATCCGCGCTCCGAAGGCATACGCGCTACGGCCCACCTCTTCGGGCGCGCCCGCGCCAATAGCGCCAAGCTGGCAGGCGGCGCCGAATAGCGCGCCGGTCTTGAAATAGATGATGCGCTCGTAGACATCGGGCCCGTGGGTTTCCATTCCGCCGTCATTGGGCTGCGCCAGTAACAGCAGCTCCTGATAGGCTCCGGTGGCGAGCGTGGCGATGGCACGGGCGACCACAATGCCGTCCGCATTGCTCAGCTCCACCATCGACTGGATTGCGGTCGCGAACATGACGTCCCCGAGCAGCACCGCCCGGCGCGGCCCTTCCACGGTCCAGGTGGCGGGACCCTTGCGCCGGCACACGTCGTCATCGACGTAGTCATCGTGCACGAGCGAGGCCGCCTGAATGCACTCGATGGCCACGGCACGCGGCAAGGCGTCCTCGACGCGCCCACCGAGCGCCTGGCTCACCAGACAGACCAGACAGCCACGTATCCGCTTGCCATGCTTGATGATTTGCTGGACGGTTGCACGCTGCCGGGTACTGAAGGCGGAGAATAATTCGGGGATCTGAGTCGTGAGCTCATCATCGAGGTGCTCGCGGGTGTCTTGCCAATACTCAATGAAGCCCATGCGACGACTCCCGCACCGCTCTAGCGCCAGCCGCGCCAGCACAACAAACCGACGCCGAGCAGAATAACCCCGGCGCTGATGCTCTTGAGTATCTGCTCGAGAACGGCCAACTGCGCGGCATCGCCCGCCTGTGCACCTTCGCGCCGTGCGCGCTTCAAGGCCTTATAAGGACGTGAGGCTTTGATCTCGACCAGGCTCAGAAAACCCGCCGAGGCGGCGATCGGCAGAACGGCCCAAGCGATCTGGTTGGTCTGCAGAACGTAGCCGGCGAGCACGGGCAGGGTGCCCCAGGAGAAGGCGAACCACCCGTCGGTGTGAAACCGCCCGCTGAACCACTCCAGATTGTAAGCCAGAAGGAAAAATCCCTCGGGAATGGCAATCGCCCAGAGCAGCGGCGTATGAAACACCATGTAATAAATGCCAATCGCGTAAGCCGCGCCGATCGACACTGCCGCGAGCACGGCGAGTTGCGTCGCGGAGAAAACGCCCCCCCAGGGCTTGACTTCCTTACTGCCGAAGGCATCCAGCGCATGGGCGCCAACGCCCAGCGCGAGGAAATAAATGACCAGGATGGCACCGACACGGCCCCCATCGACGCTAGGGGCGAGCGTGGACCCGATCACCGTATAGGCAAGCACCATTGCAGTGTAGGGTAGAAAAAGCAGGCCAACCAGCACGCGGAATTTCGGTGGCCCGACGCGCGGCACGAACCACTCAGTCGTCCGATCGTCGTTGCCTGCCTGCCTCATGCCATCTCTCCCCGCATGCCACGCCGGACAAATATTTTGATCCGCCGCTCGCTACCTAGTTCACACACCGCGGCCCGATCCGGGCGAGGCTGTCATAAAACTGTCATTCTAGTAAGTTCTAATGCGCGGCAGTCTTGCGGTGCAAAGGCGCGGGATGATCAACATTCTGCTCGTCGAGGATGAATCAGCCATTCGGCAGATGGTCACGATGGCGCTCGCCCGTGGCGAGTACTGCGTGCATGAGGCCGACTCAGCGGAAGCGGCTCTGGCGCTGCTCGAAGAGATCGAACCGGATCTGGTGCTGCTCGACTGGCTGTTGCCCGGCATGAGCGGGGTCGAATTCGCGCGGCGGTTGAAGAAGCACTCCGCTTACCGTGAGCTGCCCATCATCATGCTGACGGCCCGCGGGGAGGAGGAGGACAAGGTCCGAGGCCTGGAGGCCGGCGCGGACGACTACGTGACCAAGCCGTTCTCGCCACGCGAGCTGCTCGCGCGGATCAAGGCGCTGCTGCGCCGCACGGCAACCCTGGCCGGCGACGAGCGCCTCGAAGTGAGCGGCTTGGCACTCGATCCGCTGGCGCATCGGGTATGGGTCGGCGAGGACCCACTCGAGTTGGGACCCACGGAGTTCCGCTTGCTGCGCTTTTTCATGACCCACCCCGACCGCGTTTTCAGCCGCGCGCAGCTACTGGACCACGTGGGGGGCGCCAATGTCTACGTCGAGGAGCGCACCGTGGACGTGCACATCCGGCGGCTGCGCAAGGCGATCGCCGGTCACGGCCACGCCCGGCTGATCCAGACGGGGCGCGGCGCGGGCTACCGCTTTTCAGTCAATCCGTAACGTGCGCGGCCGCTGTTAGCCGGCAGCGCTCGCCAGATTCCGTAACGACCTTCCCATAAAAAGCCCCGGCGCCGGTAATAAGCGTCGTGGTTATCGAACATAATTACCTTTAGATGTGGCTTTCGCTGCGTTGCGATCGACGCTTGGCGCTTTTCCCGATAGAAATGCCCATCGGGCACCGCGCCAACGATCGCCTCGCCGTTGTCGCCATGCCTAATGCGGCGGAGTGAGCTGTTATGGCCGACAAGCCCGTTACCGTTCTCCTGGTAGAGGACAACCCGGTATACAGCCGCCTGATACAGAGACTGCTCGGGCAGTCGAAGCGGCCCGCCTTCGAGGTCGTGGCGGTCGAGCGCCTGGCGGCAGCCCTGCCGCGACTCGCTACCGGCGGCATCGACGTTGTGCTCCTCGACCTCATGCTCCCGGACAGTGAGGCGCTCGATACCTTTTATCGTGTGCGTGCCCAAGCCCTAGACGTCCCCATCGTCATTCAAAGTGCCCTCGATGACGTAAGCCTCGCAGGCAAGGCCGTCGAAAGCGGAGCGCAGGACTTTCTGCTCAAGGAGCGAATCAACGATGTCTCCCTCATCCGCTCCATTCGCTACGCCATCGAGCGCACGCGCGCGCGCGGCGCCGAGTGGTCCTCGGCCATGTTTCGCCTCGCCCAGCAGCAATTTCTCAAGACCGCCCACATCGTCGGTCTCGACGACAACATTCGCCAACGGCTGCTGTTTCCCGAGCGCGCCCAGATCGCCACGCTGCCGTTTCGGCGCGATGAGCGCGAACAGGTGGAGACCGTCTTCGCCTATCGCGTGCAACACGTGCTCGCCATGGGGCCGACCAAGGGCGGCATCCGTTACCATCAGGACGTCAATCTCGGCGAGGTCGCCGCGCTAGCCATGTGGATGACCTGGAAATGCGCCCTCATGAACCTGCCCTTCGGCGGCGCCAAGGGGGGGGTGCGGATCGATCCGAACGGGCTGACCCGCAGCGAGCTGCAGCGACTGACGCGCCGCTACGCCCTGGAATTCATTGGCATCATTGGCGCCGACAAGGACATCCCAGCGCCCGATATGGGCACCAGCGAGCAGGTCATGGCCTGGATAATGGACACCTACAGCCAACACGTCGGCTACTCCGTGCCCTCTGTGGTGACAGGCAAGCCGATTGTTCTGGGCGGCTCGCTCGGGCGCAATGAGGCGACCGGGCGGGGGCTCGTTTATTTGATCGAGGAGGTCTGTCGCCATCTCGCTGTCGAGCTCGCAAAGTCCACGGCGGTGGTCCAGGGTTTTGGCAACGTGGGCGCGCACGTCGCGGCCTTTCTCGCTGAATGCGGCGCCAGGGTGGTGGCGGTGAGCGATATGAGCACCGCAATCTACAATCCGGCCGGATTGCCGATCGATGCGCTGCGCAAATACGTGCGCGAGCACCAGATTCTCGCCGGCTGTCCCTGCGGGGAGGAAATCGAGAACCGCGAGATGCTGGAGCTCCACTGCGACATCCTCGCCCCTTGCGCATTGCAAAATCAGATTACCGCGGAAAACGCCGGACGCCTCGATTGCAGGATCCTGGCGGAGGGCGCCAACGGGCCCACGACGCTCGAGGCGGACGAGATATTGAGCGAGCGTGAAATCTTCGTGCTGCCGGATATCCTGGGCAATGCGGGCGGGGTCATCGTCTCCTATTTCGAGTGGGTGCAGGGGCTGCAGAACCTCATGTGGCCTCTCGAGGAAGTCAACGCGCGCCTGCGTGACATCTTGACCAACGCGCTTGAGCGCACCTTGCAACGCGCCGAAGCGAGCAAGGTCGATATGCGCACGGCGGCCATGATGGAGGCGCTGCAACGCGTAGAGACCGCGAAACGCCTGCGTGGTCTGTTTCCCTGACTGGAGTTCCGCATGACGCCGAGGCCGAGAGCGGAGGACGAGGCTGGCGGCACAATGAGCGAATCGTAATGGACAGGTCGGGCGCGCCGGCGGTAAAAAGAGAGCGTTGACGGCATCTGCCCACCGTATTGATTGCAAGACGCTAAGCGAGCGTTTTCTCCCCGTTGAGAAACGCGCGCAGCTCAGTCTCGAGCCGGCCGAACCGTTGGTGCAGCCAAGAGACCGCCTCGGAAGCACCAGAGAGTTGGTTCTCGCGGCCGACGCGCTCGACGCGTTCCGCCGCCTGTGCGGCGGAGCCGGCTCCCAAGGCTTTCAAGGAACTTTTGAGCGAATGAGCCGGCCGTTGCAGGGCCTTTGCGTCCTCTCGGTCGAGCGCTCGGTCAATTTCATCGAAGAGCTTCCCGGATTCCTCGACCACCAGTTGCACCAGTTCCTTGAGAAAATCCTCATTGCCTTGCGCCGTCTTCAATGCCGCCGACCAATCGATGAGCGCCTCGGCTCCACTTCCCGGCTCCGCTTTGGTCCCGTCCTCCTGCGCGGGCGGCATTTCACCGTCCGGCGGCCGTGCTTCGGTGGCTACGAGCGCCGCTATCGTGTCAAAGAGCTCCCGGGCACGCACGGGCTTGCTGACATAGCCGTCCATCCCAGCCTCCAGGCATCGCTCGCGGTCCCCTTTCATGGCGTGCGCCGTCAGCGCGATGATGGGCACATGGCAGCCGCTCCTGGCTTCTTTCGCGCGAATCACCGCGGTTGCTTCCAAGCCATCCATTTCCGACATTTCGACGTCCATCAGCACGACGTCGAAGCGGTCTAGATCATAGGCGGCCACGGCTTCCTTGCCGTTATTGGCAATCACCACAACGTGGCCGTGCTTTTCCAGCAAGGCCGCAACCAGCTTTTGATTGACGACGCTGTCCTCGGCGAGGAGAACCCGCAGCGCTTGGAGTTGCCGTTGCTCCTCGACCGCGGTGGCCGCCACCTCGCTGAGCTCCAGCCCGAGTACCGCGGCGATGGCATCAAGCAGCTCGGATTGCTTCACGGGTTTGAGCAGATGCGCGGCAACCCCGAGCTGTTCACAGCGCGTGGCATCCCCCGTTTGGCCGCCGGAGGTGAGCATTATCACCTGGGTGTCCGACGACAAGCGACTGTCCTGGTTCATTTTTTCTACCAGCTCGAAACCGTCTTCGCCAGGCATGTGGCAATCGCTGATGACGAGTCGCAAAGGGCGCCCCTCATCGTAAGCCGCGCGCAAGGCGGCGAGTGCCCCACCGGCAGTGGCGGCGGTGGTCACCGCTATGCCCCAGCTGGCCAACATCTCGTTGAGGATCAACCGATTCGTGGCGTTATCGTCAACAACCAACGCACGGACATCGCGCGGGATAACGGCCTCGAGCGGCTGCGCGTCGGCCGGGGGGTCGGTTGCCCTCGGAAACGTCACCGTGAAGTGAAAGGCACTGCCGCGGCCGAGCTCACTCTCCGCCCAGATGCGACCTCCCATCAAATCGACCAGCCGTGACGAGATGGCCAGTCCCAGGCCCGTGCCGCCGAACTTGCGAGTCGTGGTCATGTCCGCCTGCTCGAATGACTCGAAAACGCTCTCCAGCTTGTTGGCGGGAATACCAATGCCGGTGTCGGTAACCGTGAAGTGAAGGTTCACATCGTCACTATTCTGCGACCTGCAGGCGACGTCGAGCGTCACCTCGCCGTGCTCGGTGAATTTGATCGCGTTGCCGACCAGGTTGATCACGATCTGGCGCAGCCGCTGAACGTCCGCCAGAAGCGCATCCGGCACATCGGGGTGGACATGACAGGCCAACTCGAGCCCCTTTTCGTGGGCGCGAAACGCCAAGGACTTCATCGCATCGCCAAGGCGTTCACGCAGGCTGAACCCGTGCGTGTCGAATTCGAGCTTACCCGCCTCGATCTTGGAAAAGTCGAGGGTATCGTTCAACAGCGCCAGCAGGGACTCGCTCGCCTCGCGCACCATGGCGAGGTACTCACGCTGAGTGTCGGTGAGATCGGTGTCGAGCACCAGCTCGGTCATGCCGATGATGGCGTTCATCGGCGTGCGGATTTCGTGGTTCATGTTGGCCAGGAAGTTACTCTTGGCCAGGTTGGCCGCCTGCGCCGCATCCTTGGCCTGCCGCAGCTCCTCGCCTGCCTTCTTCAGGTCCTGGATCAGCTCGTAGAGCTCCCGGGTGGACTTCTCAGCAATCGCCTCGGCTTCCAGCCGTGCCTTGCGCTCGCGTTCGTAGCGCTTTTGCCAGGCTGCTCCGGAATCCGCTGGGGGGGTCATAATGCTATCCGATGGGGGCCGATTTGAACGAACATATCAACAGGCAGCGCTTGTCACCGCGGTTCATGCATTGGGACTGCGAGAGCTCGACTCGCTCGCCGAAGTGCGCCGCCGCTCCCTCGATCAAACCCTCAGCAAACGCGCAGAGCTTGCGCGCCGATGTATAGCCAATCGTAAGGCTATCCGCTTGGGCGGTGTCGAATTCGAAGACCGGAACGTTTGCACCCGGATAGATCTTGCGCACCTCGGGGTGGATGATATCGTTCAGCGTGAGCAGAAACGCGCGCGTGTGGGTGTGCGGAGTGAGAAATTGCGGATAGCGCTCGGCGAACAAGGGAAGCGCGTTGCGCCCGAACCAGCGCACGATTTCCTGACTCGGCTTGCCCCTGGCAAACGATGCCGCCTCTACAAGATTGAAGAAATCCGCGTCCGGATAACTGCCCAGCGACGTATACGCCCCATCGAGGCCCGCCCTCTCCAGTAAGTCGTCCCAAGCCGACGGACCATGCTGCGCAGTGACGACCTCTTCGAGCAGATTGAAAACGACGCCTTTCATGGCCGCAGTTCCGAGAACCCACGCCAACCGGCGCAGGTTTGATGGGCTCTAGCGAGGAACCGAGTCGTCGAAGCCGACGCAATGCAACGCCTCCCGTCCTGCTTTCAAGTATACAGCGGTTCCCGAGATGAGAGGCCGCGATGGCATTGACCACCGTGGAGCGCGTGTCCGCCAGGTCCCGGCGCTATCACTTCATGGGGCGATACACATCCGTGTTTTTAGCTCCCGTGACTTCGAGGTGTGTGACGGCCCCTTTTTCCATCCGAAAAATCGAATGGTCCAGGGGAATATAGGTCCCCGGAACTTCCACCTTGAATTCGACCCCCGCGGCCCCACCTGCTGGAATCGTCGTGGTCTGGATGTCCTGGTTCACCAAGCTGAAAGAGCCTTCGACGAATACCCGGTCGAAATGCTCGCCGATCACGTGGAAGCTCGAGATCAGATTCGGCCCGATATTGCCGATGAACATGCGTATGGTCTCCCCAACATGGACCGGATCAGCGTATACGCCTAATGCCCGAGCGCCGGTGACCGCATTGAGGCGGCCGTTGAAGACCACGAAGGTAGGCTCCTCGAGCATCCCGTACTTTTCCGAATGGATCAGGCGACCCTGGTTTACCAGGTTTGCAGCGACCTTGTCCCCGCCCAAATTGGTGTAAAACTCGCTCTGCATCAAATAATACTCATGGTCCACTTCACGAAGGCCTTCTCGCGGCTCCACGACGATCAGTCCGTACAACCCGTGTTCGATGTGGTGCGGAACGGGCGGAGCCGCGCAGTGATACAGGTAGATTCCGGGTTTGATCAATTTGACCTGGAGATGGCTCGTGGAGCCGGGCACGGTATTGAGCGCGGCCGCTCCACCGCCGGGCCCGGTGACGGCATGAAAATCCACGTTATGCAGGAACGCGTTGGTTTTGGGATTATGTAAATAAAAGTCGAGCTTGTCGCCAACCCGAGCGCGAATCATCGGGCCAGGTATTTTGCCGTTGAAGGTCCACAATTCCAGCGTGGTTCCCCGCGCTATTTCTGCCACGGCTTCCTGAATTTTCAGGTGAGCTTCAATCGTCAGCGAACCGTCGCGAGTTTTTGCCCGTTTCGAGAAAGCGCCTTCCTCGTATAACGTGTAATTCGCGGAGCGCGGCAGATCGGAGGGATGCCGGGAAATTTCCTCGACATGCGGCGGTTCGGTCGGGTTATTGGCGCGGCTCTGTGTCAGTCGAGTAAGTTCGCCCTGCGCGGGCGGCGGCTGCTCCTTTGCGTTGGCGACCTCCCCCCAGCACGCCGCGAGCACAAACAGCACTCCC
>NZ_JBXWZQ010000019.1:0-5402 GCF_059432795.1 Nitrococcus sp.
AGAGGCGCCAGCACTTCTTCGCGCAAAATTTCGCCGGGGTGTGGGGGATTGTGCATCATGGCTAAACCTCGCTAGTGATAGTCCACCAAATCGACATCCGACACATCTTCGCCCTCGAAGCGAAATACCACTCTCCAATTGCCGCTGACTGCCACTGCCCAATATCCTTGACGCTCGCCCTTGAGCGGGTGCGCTCGTAGCCCTGGCAGGCCTTGGAAATCGGCGGGGCTTGTCGCGTTATCAAGCACGGCTAAGATCCGGCGCAGCCGCTTGACCTGCTCCGGCGGTACACCTGCCGCGTTTCCCTTCAAGTACAGCGATCGCACCCCTGTATGTCGGAAGCTTACAATCACCGGAAAAGTGTAGCGCGTAACGTATCGCGCTACAAGGCGTGGCACAACACGCTCCAAGGCCTCGTCAGGGAATCGTCGGCGTGGGCGTAGGGAGGCACGGCGGAGGAGATGTAGCGGGCGGGCACCGGCGAGGCGCAGCACGGAGACGGCGAGGTTGCGCCGGGAAGAGCCATGTATGGGCACCGGCGCCGCGGTGGGCGCGGCAGCGATCCTCGTCATATGTCTCTGCGTTTCAAGAGCTTGCCGGCGGCGTTGGCTTCAAAAGCAGCGGCTTCTTCGACATAGCCCTGTACGGTGGTGTCGTGCCGCCAGCCGCCTTGGCGTTTGATGTCCAGAAACTCGGCGCCGGCGCGGTGGGCGCTGGTTGCCAGGCCGCGGCGCAGGCTGTGGCTGCTCAGTTGTCCCGCGTAAGGCAAACCGGCTTGCGCGGCACGAGCGACAAGGATGGCATTGACGCTGCCCGCGCTTAGGGCCGCTGCTCCGATCGCGCCCCAACGGTTGATCCGGCGAAACAACGGGCCGTGCTCGATGGCGGCAAGGCTCAGCCAGCGCTGCAGGATCGTCGCCGGGCAACAAATGCCCTCGCCATAGGGAATCGCTCTCGCAACGCCCTGACCGGTCTGGTCGGTTTTCGAGCGTGGCAATGTGATCCGCAGACCCTGCGGCTCCCAGCAGAGATCCTCGACGCACAGCCCGACCAGCTCCTGGCGCCGGAATGCGCCGAAAAACCCAATTTGCAACAGCGCGTTATCGCGTAGCGCGGCCGGCGTCCCCCGCCCGGCCAAGACCGTGACGATCCGCTCCAGATCCTCCACGGACAACGCCTTCGCCTTCTGCCGCGGCCGGCCGTGCACACGCTCGATGCCGCGCAGGGTCTTGCGCACGGTGGGCGTTACCGTCGGGTCGGCAAAGCCCTGGAAACGATGCCATTGCGACAGCGCGGCAAGGCGCAGACCGAGCGTGCGCGGATTCAGGCCGTCGGCGAAGCCCAGCAGATAGCGCACCACCGTCGCTTCCTCGCACGGCAGCGAGCCGCCCCACGCCAGAAAATGGCGAATGGCCGAACGGTAGGCGCGGCGCGTGTTATCGGCGGTGGCGGCGGCGAGAAAACGCTCATGCTGGCGCGTCAATTCCTCGGGTGTCGCAAGTGTACTGGCGGTACGGTTTCGTAGCGCCCCACGGCTTCGAGAAACGACGCCGGTCTCCAGGCGCTTTTCTTCTGTCATGTGTGCAATCGCTCGTTGGCGGGATTTCGTACCAAGCGTCGCATATTTTGCGTCACTGGATCGTCGTGACTGACGATAATTTACTTTATCGCTAGTTAGATAACAACCTAAATTACCGTCTTCTTCATATACCATTATCGTACTATTACGTGTTACGTTATTTATTACTTTATTATCCAGAGGTGCGGGATGGCGCGTTCCGGGGTTACCTACTTCCAGGTTGCACAGGCCGCCGCTCGACTGGCGGGCGAAGGCCGTAGTCCAACCGTCGACGGCATTCGTGACGCGCTTGGCGGGACCGGAAGCAAGAGCACCATCGCGCCCTTGCTCAAGCGCTGGAAGGCGGAGCACGCCGAAACCCTGGCAGAGGCGGATGCGGGGCTACCGGGCGAGCTCGTACAGGCCGTGAAGGGGCTATACGAGAGAGTACAGGCGGAAGCCGCCCTGGAGCGCGAGCAACAGCAGCAGGCCCATGAAACGGAATTGCATGCCATACAGGAGCGCTTGCGCTCCTTACAGGACGCACACGCCGCGCTCTGCGAGCAATACGAGCGCGAGACGCAATCCCTGGAAGCGGCGTTGCTCGCGATTCAGCAGCTTGAGGCCATACGCCAGAACCAGGCGGTCACATTGGCGGGCCTGCGCAGCGAGAACACGGGACTCGAGCAACGCCTTGGCGAACGCTCCGCCGAGTCGGCCACGCTAGCAAGCCAATTGACCCAGGCGCGCGGGCAATTCGAACATTACCAAGAAGCGATGGCGCGGCAACGCATGCAAGAAAAAGAGGACGCGCAGCGCTGTCAGCAACGCTTGGAGCGGGAGTTGGACCAATACCGGCAACAGGTGCTCGCGCAGCAAGCGCTATTGAGCGAGGCGCAGTCTGAGGTTCAGCATCGCAGCGACGAAACTGAGCGCCTGAAACAGGTCATCGAAAGGAGCGAGGACGCTCTGGCAAATGCGCACGCTCGGCACGATCAAGCCGTCTGCCAGCTTACGGAGCTCACTCAGCGTTATCGTGAACTCGAGCAACTTCATTTGGCGGCGAGGGACGCCCGGGCGGACTGCGCCAGCACGCTTGCAGCGACGGACAAGGAACGCGCGCTATTGCGCGAGCAACTCGAAGGAATGGAACAACGGCTCGGGACTCTGACTCTGGAGAACATGGGTCTGCTGCAAGAAAAAGCGGTTCTATCCGCTCAGCTTCGCCACCGCCAGGATGTGGCGCCCTCGTCACAAAAGCCTCGCTGAACGGCAGCGCGCACGACCTCGGCGCAAGGAGCACGTGGCCGCACCCCGGCGTGCGTCTGCGGGAATCAGCGGCAGGGGTCACTGCCCTTGGGCCGCCGTCAAAACCGCGTCGATCATCTGCTCGGCGTCGTCGGATTTGGAAACGAACACGGCCGCTCCGGCATTGATCATCGCCCTCACCATCGCCTCATTGTCGTCGACCGATAACGCCACGATGCGCACGTCGGGCCAGCGACCGCGGATCTCCCGGGTCGCCTCCACACCGTTCATGCGGGGCATGTTGACGTCGATGAGCACGACATCCGGGTGATGATGCTCCACGGCCGCTATCGCATCCACGCCGTCGGCGGCCTCCCCGATCACCGCCAAACGGGCATCGCCGGTCAGCACGTTAGTGATTCCTTCCCGCACGATGGGATGGTCGTCAACGACGAGTATGCGCACCTGACGACCCGCATCCGGCGCACCGGTTTCCAATGGGGGGCGAGCTGCCCCCGGGCTGTATAGTTCCGTATGAAGCGCTCTGGGGGCGTCCTCGGCGACTTCGGCGAGCGGAACCCGCAGCTCGATACATGTCCCCTCTCCCGCTACCGAATTCAGCGTAACGTCTCCTCCGAGTGCGGCGAGACGCTCGCGGACGCTGAAAAGGCCGATCCCCGGCTGTTTGGGGTCGTGCTCCCAGGCAACGGCATCGACATCGAAGCCCGCTCCCGTGTCCTCCACGGCAACGTGCAATCGCTGTCCGGTTTGCCGTACGCGCACACGCGCTTCGTTGACGCCCGCGTGCTTGACGACATTGAACAATAGCTCACGGACGGTTTCGAACAGCAGCGCCTTGGTGTCGTCATCCAAGGGAAAGATTGTTTCTTCCCCGTCGATGGTGACGCGCAAGCTATGCAGCCTGTACAGCTCCGCTACCAACCACCGCAGCGCCGACATCAAACCGCTTTCGTAGAGCACCGGAGGGCGCAGTTGGCGGGTGAGATCGCGTGATGAATCCACCGCCTGATCGACCATGTCACTCACGCCCTCGAGCGTCGCGGCCGTCGCCGCATCGAGCGCCTGCGAACGAGCCTGGCCGATGCGTATCTTGACCGCGACGAGAAGCTGCTGCAAACCGTCATGGAGAATGGCCGCCAAACGCCTGCGCTCGCGCTGCTCCGCCGAGGTCAGCTCCCTTGCCAGACGCCGTAACCGCCCGGTCTGCTGGCGCAACTCGGCCGTACGAATCTCCACGCGTCGCTCGAGCGTCTGGCTCAACGCGCGCAGGTGACTCTCGCTCTCACGCAGCGTCTGGCTCGACTGGTCACGCTCGAGGGCGATGCTCGCGATGTGCGTGCCGAACTCCGCCAAGCGTTGCTCCCATTCACTGGGCACGTGCGGGCGATCGAAGCAGAGCACGAACGATCCCAAAAACTGGCCCTCGATACCGGGGATGGGCGAGCAATAACAGGCCAGGAGGTCGCGCGCGACACAGTTTTCGCGCCACTGCGACGGCCAGGACGCATCATTGGCGATATCGGAACAGACCACCGGTTGGCTGGAAATCCCCGACTCGCCGATGGCGAGCGCCTTGATCATCTCCGCGAACGAGGGCCGCAGATCCGGCCTTGGATTGACCGAATCGGAGAAAAACCTCCCGCATTCGCTCGCGAGCAGGATACTGGCTTGGGCATCCGGATTGAGCCGCGGAACCGCCTCGCACAACGCAAGGAGGCAATCATTGAGCGAGACACCGACGGCGATCATCTCCAGCAGCTTCTGCTGCTCCACCAAAAGCTGTTCCGCTTGTTTGTTTTGCGTGATGTCGATGAACCCGGTAATGGCGCTGTCCAGCCGACCATTCTCATCGGCAATCGGGTCGACGTTGACGAGCACATTGACGCGCGTGCCGTCGGAACGCTCCAGGACGAGATCCCGATTGCGAACCCCGCGGCCTTCCTGGAGCGCAAGCGTCATAGGTGTCTCGGTTTGAGGTAACGGAGTGCCGTCCGGCCACCAAAGCTTGAATGATCGGCAAAACTGCTCATGGGCATCGCCGATCTCGGGAGCACGCCCCCAGATATCGACCGCATAGTCGTTGAAAAACGTGATTTCCCCCGATTGCGCGTCGCAGGCGTAGACCGCGACCGGCAGAAGGTCGACCAACCGACGGTACCTTTCCTCGCTGTCGCGCAGCCGCTGCTCCGCGCGCTTGCGTTCGATGACCAGCGAAGCCGAGTCCGTGGCAATGCCTGCCAACTCCCGCTCCGCCGGGGTCGGTTGGCGAGCCTCGCGAGAGAACATGGCAAACGTTCCGAATATCTCGCCGCTTGCCGAGACGATGGGGGTCGACCAGCAAGCCCGCACGTCATGCGACAATGCCAGATCGCGGTAGTGGTCCCAAAGGGGATCCGTAGCAATATCCGAGACATACACGGGTTTGCGCGCATGGGCCGCCGTGCCGCACGAAGCCGCGCCCGGGCCGATGGCGAGTCCGTCGATGGCCTGTTTGATTGCTTCGGGGACGTTCGGCGCCACCCCGATATGCAGATATCGCCCATCCGAATCGAGCAGCGAAATGGAGGTGAGTATG
>NZ_JBXWZQ010000020.1:0-7614 GCF_059432795.1 Nitrococcus sp.
ACGGTCGAGACGTTGGGTCACAGTCTTTTGACCCAATTCGATCTCGAATTCGAGCAATACACGCTCCCGTTCACCGACAGCATCGCGCGTGCCCAGATCGCAGTCCAGCGGATCGCCGAGACCAACCGGGCCAATAACGCTCGTTCAATCGTCTTCAGTACGATCATCGACGACGAGATCCGGGCGGCGGTGCACACGGCCGATGCGGTTGTCTTCGATTTCTTCGAGGCCTTCATCGACCCCCTGGAGAAGGAACTCACGGTGCGCTCGAGCCATGCCATAGGCCGCTCCCACGGAATGGTCGACAGCAAACGCTACGATGTGCGCATCGACGCGATGAATTACGCGCTCGGCCAAGACGACGGCGCCAACACCCACCGCTACGACAAGGCTGACATCATACTGATCGGTGTGTCACGTTGCGGCAAGACGCCCACCTGTATCTATCTCGCGCTGCAGTACGGCATCTACGCTGCGAACTATCCGATCACCGAGGAAGACTTGCTCGGCGGGCGACTCCCCGAGCCGTTGCGTCTGCACCGTCGCAAGCTGTATGCATTGACCATCAAGGCGGAGCGGCTGGCTCGCATCCGCGCCGAGCGCCGCCCCAATTCCCGTTACGCCTCGCTGCGGCAATGCCAGTATGAGGTCAGCCGCGCCATCGGGCTCATCGAGCGGGCAAACGTCCCCATGAGCGACACGACCATTATGTCGATCGAAGAAATCGCGAGTACCATTGTTCACGATCGCAAACTGCGCCGGCGTCTCTACTAAAAGTCGGCGCCCCTTCGCGGCAGCGGCCCTGTGATATGATTCAGATATGATGTTCGATACGCGTGTAAGTGCCTTACAGTCGAGCGGCACCCATAGCTTCGCCGGGCTGATGGAGTTGTACGAGAACAACTACATTTATTTGCGCCGGTTGGTTCCCGATCTCGATCGCTCGCAGGACATTGTCACCTCACGGGTGGACGGCGCGGTGGATCTCCACATGGAGGTTCGGGATCGGCACGCCTACACGACCAGCTTGCGGCTAACGCATCGGTTCAGCCACGCCGATGAGCCGGAAGTGATACCGAATCTCATGCTCCGCGTCTATCACGATGCTCGAGTGGCCGAGGTGTTGCCCGAGTCCTGGCTGCGGGGGTTTCGCTACTGGTCGTTTCGCGAGCCGCCGCCGGTAGGCACGCTGGCCTGGCGTTGGGAGGTCAACCGGTTTCTCAATCGCTGGCTGCGCTATTGCCTGGGTGAGGGACACGCGTTCGCAACGGACTCGGCGGCGGAGCCCGCGCTTCGTCCCCAGGCGCGTCGTTGGACGGGTTGATTGCACGAGGTGAATCCGCGCGCGCATTGGGACATCGGTTGGCTCGAGGGGCCGCATGAAACTGTCCACGAAAGGCCGTTATGCCGTCACCGCCATGTTGGACCTGACGCTGCATCAGCGCCGCGAACCGGTCATCCTGGCGGATATTTCCCAAGGCCAAGGGATTTCCTTGTCTTATCTGGAGCAGCTCTTCGCCCGGCTGCGCCGTGCCCGGTTGGTGCGAGGCGTCCGGGGGCCCGGTGGTGGCTATCGCCTGGCGCGGCCGGCCGATACGATCACGGTGGCGGATATCATCGTGGCGGTGGACGATAATGCCGGCGCGGCCGACGGTCGTCTCGACGGCGAGGCCAACTCGGAGCGTTGCCTGACCCACGATCTTTGGAGTGAGTTAAGCGCTCAGATCTACGATTTCCTGGACGAAATCAGCTTGGCGGAACTCGCCGCCGAACCGGCCATCGGCGCCCTCTCCCGTTCCGCCGTGCCCCAGCCCGCGGATGGCGCACCTTCGGGCCGCGGAGCTGAATGATCGGTCAAGGATCCGCTCTCCCGCCCCGTTAAGCCTTTTCGCTCGATGGGCGTTCGATCGCTCATGCGCCCGTGGCGCCTTGGCCTCGACGAGTGCGTGGGCCGCTTGCCCGTGACGGGCTTCCTCACGAACCCGCGAAACGGCCCGCGGTGTCGGCGCGAAGGCCCCGGCTCGAGGAACTCATCGCCCCGGGCCTTGCAAACTTCAGGAGGGGCACCTATTAGTGCTGTAGGGACGCCGAATCGAGGTGCTCCTGAGTTGGCAAACCCGATACCTACAGCAAAGAGAAGGTCATGCGTACAGAGGACACTAGCAAGAAGTTCCGGCGCTGGCCGCCCCGCGTTAAGCGCCGGCGTTCCCGTGATCCTCTTCCCCCCACCCCCCCCGAGGTAGCCCCGACGCGCGAAGCCGAAGCGCAGACCGAAACCGAAGCCGGCCCGCACAAGCGCGTGCGGATCCGCTATCGACCGCGACGCCTTCCGAGTCGCAATAGCGACGACTGAGCGGGAAAAGGCCCGAAGTTTTCAAGGCGGGGGCTACGGCCCCGTAGTAGCGCCACCGGCGCGTAACGTTGGCTCGCGCCCATGCGGACAAGGGGCCGACAACCGCAGGGTAATATGGGCGGCGCGGCGGTGGTGATGCCACTCGTCTCCTGCCCGAAGCTCGCGTGCGAGCCTCGGCGTGCCATCGCTTTCTCCGGACACGCCCACGGTAAAAGCAACGCTGGCGTCGCTCAGACAGGTTGCCATACGCTTGCGTATGGACTAGTTTGATTGCATGTATGAAGACGTCAGGCAGCCATTGACAGCCGGTGCCTGGGCCGATGCCGCGCTAGAAGTCATCGCGGAATCCGGGCTCGAATCGGTAGCGGTCGAGCCCTTGGCGCGTCGCCTCGGCGTCACCAAAGGCAGCTTCTATTGGCATTTCTCCAGCCGTCGGGCTCTGCTCGAGGCGGCGCTCGAGCGTTGGGAGCGTCGCGAGACCGACGAAGTGCTTGCACGGGCGGCACAGGAGCGGGATCCGCGGAAGCGACTGGCGCGGTTGTTTCGCGAGGCGGATGGCGGCCGGCGCGCGGGGCGGCTCTACCTCGCTCTCACCGGCGCTATGGAGAACCGCCCGATTCAGACGGTCGTGAGGCGGGTGATGGACCACCGGGTCGCGTTTCTCCGCGAGTGTTACGCGGCCATGGGGTTGTCGGCGGGTGAAGCCGCGAAGCGTGCCATCTTGGCCTACTCGGTGTTTCTCGGCACGCTGCAGTTGCGTCGTGATGCCCCCGAGGCCATTCCCGTCGAGGCGGAGTTCCAAGAATACCTGCATTTCATCGGGGAAGCGCTCATCCCCGGCTACACCCGAGAGCTCATGCGTGCGGAGGGAGCCACCCAATCATAGCGGTCGGTGAGAGTCGGCGCGCGCTGTCGCTCGACATCAACGGAGGAGTGCTATGTACGCCCTGGTTGCAACCCTGATCGGAATTGGCGGTGTCTGGACGCTAGCCTACGCCGGCGTGTCGCGCAAGATATGGACGGCAGCGCTCGGCGCCTACCTGCTCGCCTTGTTTGCCAGCGGGGGGCTGGGCGTGCTGGGGATGCTCATCGCCGCGCTGCTCTTCGTGCCAGCCGCGGTGGTGCTCAATGTCGCCAGCCTGCGCCGTCGCCTGATCACACGCCCCGCATTCGATCTTTTCCGTGCGACGCTGCCCGCCCTGAGTGCGACCGAGCAGGAGGCACTGGAGGCCGGTGATACCTGGTGGGAGACCGAGCTGTTTCGGGGGCGGCCGAACTGGTCCCGGCTGCTCGGCTTCCCGGTGACGCAGTTCACGCGAGAGGAGCAGGCGTTTCTCGACGATCAGGTTGAAACGCTCTGTGAGATGCTGGATGAGGACCGCATCGTCCGCAAGGACCACGATCTTCCCCAACAGGCCTGGGACTATCTCAAGCGAGAGCGCTTCTTCAGCCTGATTATTCCCAAGGAATACGGTGGCCGCGCGTTTTCCACCCTGGCGCAGTCGACGGTGGTCTCCAAGATCTCGACGCGCAGCCTCTCTGCCGCGGTGACGGTGATGGTGCCGAACTCGCTCGGCCCGGGCGAGCTGTTGGTGAAATACGGCACCGAGGCGCAGAAGAATTACTGGCTGCCGAGACTGGCTGACGGGCGCGAGATTCCCTGTTTTGCATTGACCGGGCCGGACGTGGGTTCGGACGCCGGCTCCATGCCTGATTACGGCATTGTCTGCAAAGGCGAGCACGAGGGACAGGAAGTGCTCGGCATCCGTCTGAGCTTCTGCAAGCGCTACATCACCCTGGCGCCGATCGCAACCGTCGTCGGGCTGGCGTTCAAGCTCCACGATCCGCAGCGTCTGCTCGGTGGCGAGGAGCAGCTGGGGATTACCTGTGCGCTTATTCCAGCGGACCACCCGGGCGTGCGCATCGGCAAGCGGCACTATCCGATGGGGCTCGCCTTCATGAATGGGCCGGTCGAAGGCGACGAGGTGTTCATCCCCCTCGATTGGATCATCGGCGGTCAGCGCATGGCCGGCAAGGGCTGGCGGATGCTCGTGGAATGCCTCGCCGTGGGGCGCGCCATTTCTCTGCCGGCGCTGGGTGCGGCGGCGAGCAAGCTCAGCTATCGCATGACCGGTGCCTATGCCCGCATCCGCCAGCAGTTCAAGCTGCCGATCGGCGAGTTCGAGGGCGTGCAGGAAGCCATGGCGCGAATCGCCGGACGCACTTACCTGCTGGAGGCGACCCGCGTGCTGACGGCCAGCGCCGGCGATATGGGCGTCAAGCCGGCGGTCGTTTCGGCCATCGCCAAGTATCACATGACCGAGCAGATGCGCCTGAGCGTCAACGACGCCATGGATGTCCATGGCGGGCGGACCATCATTTACGGCCCACGTAATTACCTGGGCTACGCTTACCAGGCCATTCCGGTCGCCATCACCGTCGAGGGCGCAAACATCCTCACGCGCAGCCTGATGATCTTCGGCCAGGGCGCGATCCGATGCCATCCGTATGTGCTCGAGGAAATGGCCGCGGTTCAAGACACGGACCCGCAACGGGGCCTGGAACGCTTCGACCGGCTGCTGTTTGCCCACCTCGCGTATACCAGCAGTCGTGGCGTGCGGGCCTTCACGCATGCCCTGAGCCGTAGCCGTCTTGCCGCCACGCCGGTCGACGGCCCTACGGCGCGGTATTATCGTGAGCTCACCCGGATGAGCGCTGCCTTGGCTTTCGTCGCCGATGTGACTCTGGCAACGCTCGGCGGCGAGCTCAAGCGCAAGGAACGCCTCTCCGCCCGTCTGGGCGACGTGCTCAGCAATCTCTATCTTGCCTCGGCGGTGCTCAAATACCATGCCGACGCCGGGCGCCCGGAGCAGGAGCTCGCTTCGGTGCAGTGGGCCGTGGAATTCTGTTTGAACGCGATCTACGAAGCCTTCGACCGGTTTTTCGACAATTTCCCGATCGCCGGCGTGGGCGCTGCCCTGCGGTTCGCGGTGTTCCCTCTGGGCCGATCGTATAAGGCGCCGGACGATCGTGTGGGTGCCCGTATCGCCCGGCAGATGATGCAGGCCGGCGGCGTGCGTGACCGCATCACCCAGCATGTTTATCTGGGCCGGACCGCCGATGACCCGTGCGGGCGGATCGAAGCCGCCTTCGACATGCTGCTGCGCGCGCAGACCCCCTATGAGCGCTTCGTCAAGGCAATGGGCAAAGGCGAGGTCAACGGCTACACCTTCGAGGAGCAGCTGGCCTCCTGTATCGAGCGCAACGTGTTGGAACGTGACGAGGCGGCTTTGGTCCGAGAATACGAGCGACTGCGCTGGGATGCCATTCAGACCGACGCCTTCGACCCGGCGGAGCTGGCGCCGGAAGAGGAGCGCAAAGAGCCGCCGGCACGCCGGGAGATCGCGTGGGCGCGCCGCGCCGTCGATTGAGTTCGGTGAGCAGGCCGTAAAGGAGGAGAGCAAAAGGATGAGCGAAGTCATTCACGTACGGCGCGCCGCCGTCCTCGGTGCCGGTGTGATGGGCGCGCAGATCGCGGCCCATCTGGTCAACTCGGGCTTGCGGGCGGTGCTCTTCGAGCTGCCGGCCGAAGGTGGCGAGCCCAATGCCCATGTGCGCAAGGCGATCGAGCGGTTGCGCAAGTTGCAGCCCAGCCCGCTCGCCACGCCGGAGCACGCCGAGCTGATCGAGCCGGCCAATTACGAGGAGAATCTGGAGGCGCTGCGCGATTGCGATTTGGTGATCGAGGCCGTGGCCGAGCGGCTCGAGATCAAGCGCGATCTGTATGCGCGGATTGCCACTTACCTCGCGCCCCATGCCCTGATCGGCAGCAACACGTCGGGGCTGTCCATCAACCAGCTCGCCGACGTGCTTCCCGAAACCCTCCGGGAGCGATTTTGCGGCATTCATTTCTTCAATCCGCCACGCTACATGCGACTGGTGGAGTTGACCCCGAGCGAGCGGACCGCGCCGTGGGTGCTCGATCGCTTGGAGAGCCTTCTTACCACTACGTTGGGAAAAGGCGTCGTCCGCGCGCGCGATACGCCGAATTTCATCGCCAATCGCATCGGGGTATTCGCGCTGATGGTGGCCATGCATCACGCCGAGCGGCTCGATCTGCCCTTCGACGTGGTGGATGCGCTCACCGGCACGGCCATCGGCCGGCCCAAGAGCGCCACGTTTCGAACGGCGGACGTGGTGGGCTTGGATACGCTGCAGCATGTGGTCGAGGGATCGCTCGATCGGTTGAGCGATGATCCCTGGGTCGACTACCTGAAGTTGCCCGGGTGGATGAACCGGCTCATCGAGAGCGGAGCGCTGGGTCAGAAATCGGGCGCCGGCGTTTACCGCAAGGTGGACAAAGAAATTCAGGTGCTCGATGTCGAGCGCGGCGAATACCGGACGGCTCGCCAGGAGGCCGCGCCGGAGGTCAAAGAGATCCTCGGCCAGACCGAGTCGGCGCAGTTGCTCGAGCGGCTGCGCGGTTGCGAGCATCCGCAGGCGCAGTTTCTCTGGCGCATTCATCGGGATACGTTCCACTACGCGGCCTATCTGCTTGCCGCGATCGCCGATAACGCGCGCGACGTCGATCTGGCCATCCGTTGGGGCTTCGGCTGGCAACGCGGCCCGTTCGAGCTCTGGCAGGCCGGTGGCTGGCGTGAGATGGCGGCGGCAATCCAGGCGGATATCGAGGCCGGCGAGACACTGGCGGACGTGGCATTGCCTGACTGGGTGCAGCGTATCGAGGCGGTGCACACCCCCGATGGCTCCTATGCGCCGCTGGAGGAGGTCTATCGTCCCCGGTCCGCCCTGCCGGTCTACCGGCGTCAGTACTTTCCCGACCGGATCTTGGGTGAGCGCTCGCCCCCCCGCGGCGAGACGTTGTTCGAAACCGAAGCGGTGCGTCTGTGGAGCCTCGAACCCGAAATCGGGATCCTCAGCTTCACGTCGCGGCAGCACGCCATCGGCGGCGATGTGCTGGACGGCGTGGTAGAGGCGGTGGGCATCGCCGAGCGCCGTTGCCGCGCGCTCGTGCTCTGGCAGGATTCCGAGCCGTTCTCGGTCGGCGCCAATCTCAAACAGGTGATCGAAGCCCTCGAAGGCGAGGACTACGCCGGTCTGGAGCGGATGGTGGAGCGATTCCAGCAAGCCACGACCAGCCTGCGCGAGGCATCGATTCCGGTGGTCGCCGGTGTCCGCGGGATGGCGCTTGGCGGCGGCTGCGAGTTTCTTATGCACTGCGATCATACGGTCGCCGCGCT